>JABDFM010000082.1 GCA_013286565.1 Bacteroidota bacterium | reverse complement strand
CCCGGACGCGCAATCAAAATTAGATTTCAGCCAGACCTTCGCTTTCCAGAATTTTACGCTGGATATGAACCCCATGTCGCACGCGTTCAGCAATATTGATGTAACCACCACCCGGCAGGTGGATAGGGCAAGGGATTTTTTCACCCTGTTTGATTTTTCGGCCAAATGGGATGTGGTACCCAGTATGCTTACCCAAAACCACGATAAAGTGATCAAAGGTTTTATGGGTTTGACCACCGCTTTTAACGAAAAAATGCTTAAACCCGGTGTAACCATTATGGGCGAAATGAAAACCGGTAATGAGGCCCGCTACATTCATGGCGAATACGGCAAAGGGCAATGGACATTCTATGGAGGTCACGACCCCGAGGATTATCAGCATGTGGTAGGCGACCCACCCACCGACCTGAAACTGCACCCCAATTCGCCTGGTTACCGCCTGATATTGAACAACGTTTTGTTCCCGGCTGCGAGGAAGAAGAAGCAGAAAACCTGATCCGGTTTACTATAGGCAGTTTGCACTTTGCAAAAGGAGAGGCGTTTTAAAATCCGTTTTTTATCCCCATCTTTCGCTCATAAAATCAACATAACTCATGCTCCTGAAAAACACCTTCGTTCATCACGTACATTTCTGGCTTAAAAATAAAGAGGATAAGCAAAGGCTTATTGACGGCCTCAATACTTTGATGCCAATCACCCATATCCGGGATATACACATTGGTGTGCCTGCGGATACCAACCGCGATGTGATCGACCGCTCCTATGACGTTTCATTACTGCTGTTATTTGATGACAAAGCCTCGCAGGATGCTTACCAGGTTGATCCTACTCATGTAATTTTTGCAGAGGAATACGCCAAACCTCTTTGCGCAAAAGTAGTGGTACAAGATTGCGTGAATATTTAACTCTTCCATGCCAATTTATTAACACCTGTCAATTATAAAAACACCTTTGCATTTTTGTTGTTGAGTTTAGCATGAAAGTGTTAGTTGTTGGCGCAAATAGTTATATCGGCACGCGCCTCATACCGGTTTTACTCGAAAAAGGCCATCAGGTAGTTTGTTTATCAAGGGACAAAAAATATTTCTCCAGTCAAAATTATGATGAAAGGGTAACCGTACTCAACGGCGATCTGCTGCGCTCAAAAAGCATCGAGCCTTTCCCTAATGATATTGATGCAGCCTATTACCTGGTTAACCAGCTAACCCAAACTTTGGGTTTTGCAGGGATGGAGGCGTTATCGGCCCAAAATTTTATGGATGCGTTAAGCAAAGTTGATTGCCGCCAAATAATAACAGTAAGCGGTAGCTGTAATACCTTATCCGCATCGGCTATGTCACGCCTTAATGTGGAGGATATATTAGGCAGCGGCAGTGCGGCGTTAACCATTTTTCAAACCAATATGATCATTGGCGCTGGCAGCATCGCTATGGAGCTGTTTAAGGCCCTAACCCTAAATACGCCAATTTTTATTGCGAAAACCTGGACACAGGCTTTTACCCAGCCCATTTACACCGGCGATGTGCTGGCGTACCTGGAAGGATGCTTATTGAAACAAAAAACATTCAACCAAAAATTCGATATCTGCGGGCCCGAAATATTATCATTTAAACAAATGCTGCTGATCTATATCGCCATTTTTAAAGATTTTAAACCGAGTATAATTACCCTCCCCTTTTTAACCGCCAAGCTATCATCGTACCTGTTAAACCTTTTATCAACGATCAGCTACCCCGATGCGCAAACTTTGTTCGAAAATTTAAAAACCGATAAAATCTGCCTCGATAATTCCATCAGTGATATTATACCCCGCCAGTGCTTAACTTTTAAACAATCGCTCAGGGAGGGGATTGTGTTTGGTTGATAATAAATAACGTTAAAAGATGTTAAATAAGCATTCCAAGTACTGCAAGCCATCTATATTAGCTGATAAATAAATAATTGACTGTTTTATATTATTCAACTATCTTTGCAAAATGTTTAAAAAGCAACGCCCATTATTATCCTGCCTTTTAATAGTATTAATGTTAGTGGCCGGGAGTTGTAAAAGCAAGTACGAAAAGCTGAAAGCAAGTAACGACATGGCTAAAAAGTATCGTGCTGCTTTGGATTACTATAATAAAAAGAATTACAGTAAGGCTTTGGATCTGTTTGAAACGCTGGTACAGCGCTATCGCGGACAGGCCCAGGCAGAAGATCTTTACTACTACTATGCTTATGCAAATTACAATCTGAAGGATTACACTTCAGCAAGGTATCATTTTAAAACCTTTGCTGATACTTATCCAGGCAGTTTGAGGGCGGAAGAGTGCCGGTTTATGGCCGCTTACTGCTATTACCTGGATTCGCCTATTTATTCGCTCGACCAAACAAATACCTCCAGCGCTATTGATGCCTTGCAGCTATTTATCAACCTTTACCCTAAAAGCGAGCGTGTTGCTGAAGCAGGAAAACTGATACAAAACCTGCGTGATAAGCTGGAACGTAAAGCTTATGAAAATTCAAAGCTATATTTGACAATTGGCGATTATCAGTCGGCAGTTATCGCTTTCGGGGATGCCTTGCGCGATTTTCCAGATACCAAATATGCTGAAGAAATAGAGTTCCTTACCATCAGGGCACAATATTTATATGCAAAAAATAGCAGGAATTACCAACAGGTAGAGCGCTATAACCTGGCTATAACCTACGAACAGCAGTTCACTGATAAATATCCTAAAAGCACCTATGCCAGCGAAGCCTTAGCATTAAAAAAATCCAGCGACAAGGGTATAGTAGAAACAAAAAGACAATTAGAAGAAGCCATTAATGACGAAAAGCTGGCTCACCGTTTTGACAAAAAGGATACGGTAACAAGCCAACCCACGTCAGAAAAAGGAAACGACAATAAAAAAATACCAAATTAATAAGATATGAACAATCCTGTAAACAAACCGGCTGTAGCAAGCAGCACTGTGACCCGCGATTTACGCGAGCTGGATATAAAGACCGACAATATTTACGAATCGATCGTAATTATGTCAAAAAGGGCCAACCAGATTTCAAACAATGTAAAGGAAGAATTGCACCAGAAACTTTCGGAATTTGCATCATCAAATGATAACCTGGAAGAGATATTTGAAAACCGTGAGCAGATAGAAATATCTAAATACTACGAAAAAATGCCTAAACCGTCATTAGTGGCAGTACAGGAATTTTTGGAAGATAAGATCTATTACCGCAACCCGGCTAAAGAACAATAAGAGGCCCTCATCCCCCTGAAGGGGGTGTAAAAAGACCTTAAAGATAAAACTCTCCTACTGGGGAGTTTTTTTTGTTAATTTAGCTTTATAAATCATTCATCCTTTAGGGGGTTAGGGGCTTCTTTATGCTATCGGATAAAAACATTATTTTAGGTATCTGCGGCAGTATAGCAGCTTATAAATCGGCCTTGCTAATAAGGTTGCTGGTTAAAGCAGGTGCCAACGTACAAGTGGTAATGACGCCCGATGCCACCAGTTTTATCACTCCACTAACGCTCTCCACCCTTTCCAAAAGACCAGTATTGGTTGATTATTTTATTCCCGAAACCGGCGAATGGAACAACCATGTGGAGTTAGGTTTATGGGCCGATGCATTGATTATTGCCCCTGCAAGCGCCAATACACTGGCAAAAATGGCTAACGGACAAAGCGATAATTTGCTTACCGCCGTTTACCTCTCTGCCAAATGCCCTGTTTATTTTGCCCCGGCAATGGATTTGGACATGTGGAAGCACCCGGCAACGCAGGAGAATGTACAAAAGCTTCAATCGTACGGCAATATCCTGATCTCCCCGGGTAAAGGTGAACTGGCCAGCGGACTTTATGGTGAAGGGCGCATGGCTGAGCCGGAGGAGATCATCAGCTTCATAACTTCAGAAATAAAAAAAAAACTCCCCTTAGCTGACCAAAAAATATTGGTTACTGCCGGGCCAACTTATGAGGCTATAGATCCTGTCCGCTTTATCGGGAACCATTCTTCTGGTAAAATGGGCTTTGCTATTGCCGAGCAATTTGCACAAATGGGTGCCGATGTGACCTTAATTGCCGGGCCAACGGCTCAAATAACCAATCATCAATCCATCAACCGTATAGATGTAACCTCTGCGGAAGAGATGCTGCAAGCCTGCCTTCAGTATTTTAAAAGCTCAAAAGCCTGTATCATGTGCGCCGCCGTCGCCGATTATACCCCTGCAAACGTATCGGCCCAAAAGATCAAAAAACAGGATAACGACCTGAATATCGAACTCAAGAAAACCACCGATATTTTAAGATCGTTGGGCGAGCAAAAACGAAATGGGCAGATATTGGTAGGTTTTGCCCTTGAAACCAATGACGAAGAGCAAAACGCCACTGAAAAATTGAAGAAAAAAAATCTCGACTTTATTGTGCTAAATTCGTTGAACGATAAAGGGGCAGGCTTTAAAACCGATACCAACAAAATAACCATTATAGACCATAACCTGCAAAAAACCACGTTTGAATTAAAAGACAAAAACGAGGTTGCACAGGATATCTGTAATAAGGTTGCCGAACTGATCAACAAATAATAAATGAAGAAACTCAGCATCTATATTCTATTATTAGTCCTTAGCTATTCCGCTTCGGCACAGGATCTGAATGCGCGGGTAAAGGTGATCAGCGGTAAAATAAAAACAAGCAACACGCATATTTTCCAATCGCTGGAAACAGCCATGAAGGATTTTCTGAATGGCCGCAAGTGGACCACCGATAATTTACTGCCGCAGGAACGGGTGGATTGCAATTTTGTATTGAACCTGACCAACTGGGACGGCAGCAGCAGTTTCAGTGGCGAGTTGCTGGTACAATCTTCCCGCCCGGTTTATAATTCGACCTATAACACCCCGCTGCTAAATATTAATGATAAAGACTTCGATTTTACTTATGCCGAAGGTCAGACCATTGATTTTTCGGACCAGAATTTTCAAAGTAATTTAAGTTCGGTAATGGCATTTTACGCCTATATTATCATGGGCATGGATTACGACAGTTTTTCAAAATTGGGCGGCTCCAATTACTTTGCATCAGCGCAAACGGTAGTGGCTAACGCACAATCCTCATCATACAAAGGGTGGAAAGCATTTGACGGTAATATCAACCGTTACTGGCTGGCCGAAAACCTCAACAATACGATCTATATCCCCCTGCGCAACTTTATGTATGATTACCATCGCAACGGCCTGGATATGATGTCGGATAATGTGAGTAAGGGACGTAAGACCATCAGCGATCTATTACCTTCCTTGGCACAGGTAGACCGGCAACGCATAGGCGCTATGTTTCCCCTCATCTTCTTCACCGCAAAAAGTGACGAACTGGTTGCCATCTTTAGTAAATCCGATTCACGTGAACGGATCGAAGCCATCAATGTACTTACCCAGGTTGACCCCTCTAACGGGCAAAAGTACCAGGCGATGGGGAAGAATTGATTTCTCACCAAAAATTCCAATATTCTGTAACGAAACAATTCGTACTGCGTCTTTTCATATATAAGACTTACGAAGTTTCTAAAACTTCATAAGTCTGTTCAAGAAAAAAAATTTAAAAATATATTTGCATATACGATAATTTTCGTATATACTTGTACGAAGTTATTCGTATTTAAAATAAACATGGAAATAAAACCAACAGAAAGCGAGCTGGAAATTTTACAGGTATTGTGGAAGATGGGCGCAGCAACAGTGAGAGACGTACACGAAGAATTGGCAAAAACCAAAGGAGCTGGCTATACAACTACCTTAAAGCTGATGCAGATAATGGATGAAAAAGGCCTGGTTGAGCGTGATACTACAGCAAGGACGCATATTTACAAGGCACGTTATACCCAGGAAAAAGCACAGAGCAGCGCGCTGGATAAAATATTATCAACCGTATTTGAAGGTTCAACATCCGACCTGGTGATACAGGCCCTGGGGCATCATAAAGCATCAAAGGACGAGATAGATGCCATTAAGAATTATTTGGATCAGTTTGGGAAGAAGGAGTAGTCAGTAGTGAGTGATGAGTAGTGAGTAGTTGATTCTTTTATTTTTAGAATTAGTATTTAGAGATTATCATTTAGAATTTAACAATATGCAAACCATACTTTATAATATCAGCCAGGTAATTGGCGTGGCCATCATCCACTCTATGTGGCAGGGGCTTTTGATCTATCTGATACTACGTGTGCTATTCGGGCTTTTCCCGCAGCTTTCATCAGCGGCAAAGCACAACATAGCGATGACGGCCCTGGTATCTGTCACCGTATGGTTTGTGGTTACTTTATCAAACGAGATCAGCGTTTACCAATGGGTTGTATTAAAACCCGATGAACCGGGCATATTGCCTGCCATCCTCGGGCTGCCTATCCCCGGTAAGCATGTTACTACCTACAGTGCCCGCTATTATTATACTATCGAGGGACTGTTGCCTTATATCACCTTATTATACATAGCCGGACTGATCTTTAATACCGGCAGGCTGGTATGGGCCCGCAAAAAGATCACCAGTATAAGGCAAAGCATGAGCATTGATGTACAATTACAACTAAAGGTTGATCAATTTGTAAAGCTGCTCAATATGCGGAATAAGGTACAGTTTGGCCTGAGCAAGCTGGTTGACGGCCCATGTATGGTGGGGTATCTGAAACCTGTTATCTTGTTACCTTTTACATTGTCCACCTATTTGTCGGTCGAGGAAATTGAGATCATCATCCTGCACGAACTGGCACACATCAAACGCAACGATTACCTGGTTAACCTGGCCCAGCAGGCCTTGTCGGTAGTGTTGTTTTTCAATCCATTTGCACAATTAATTAATCGCACTATAAACAAAGAACGGGAAAATAGCTGCGATGATATTGTAATAGAGGCAACTCAAAAACCTTTAGTGTATGCGCATGCACTATTGAAATTAGAACAAACCCGTCAGCACGAATGGCAGCTTGCATTGGCAGCCACCGGCAAAAAGTATCATTTATTAAACCGAATTGAACGTATCATGAAAACCAAAAAACCTATTGGCAACACACGCCATATATTATTAGCAATTGCATTGCTCACCGCCAGCATCACCGGTCTGGCCTGGTTAAACCCAACTATCGCGCACGGCAAAATATCCTTTAACAAAATAAAACCTGCTATGATCAGCAGCTTATTTAGCGATACTACTACTCACAAAAAAACAGTAAAAACACAAAAAACAATAACCTACAAAAAGGCAGTAAAAGCAAAACATACTTATCACTACAACACAGATGATAATATGTATAATGATCCTGAGCTTGAAAAACTTTCAGCAGAAGTGAGCAAATATGGCGAGGAGATGAGTAAATATTACGAAAGCCCTGATTTTAAGAAATTCGAGGCGGAAATGGAGCTGAAAGGCAAAATGATAGAAGATTTCTATAATAAGCCTGAGCTAAAAGAAATGCAGGAAAGGCAGGAAAGGCTATCGGAAGAATTCCAGAAAAACTGGGGCGATAGCGGCGAGTACGGCAAAATGGGTGAGCAAATGGGCGAAATGGGCAGGAAGATAGATCATTATTACAGCAGCCCTGAGTTTAAGCAGTTGAATGAGCAGCTGGAAAAGAAATACGGTGTATCGCACGAGAAATATTACGATGACCAGAAGGACGAGAACTATAAGAAATACGAAGACGAGCTCAATCAAAAGATATCACCCGAAATAAAAGAGCAAACCGAAGATCTGAAAAAAATGGGCGAACAAATGCGCAGCCATTACAACTCGCCTGAGATGCGCAAGCAACAACAGGAAATGAGAATGATGGGCGACAGTATGCGTAAAGCATTTAACAACCCTGCCATTAAATTACAGCAAGAGCAAATGAGAAAGCTGAGCGAGCAAATGCGCGCCATGCAAAATAGCCCTGAAATGAAAAGAGCTAAAGAGCAAATGCGCATAGCACAGGAAAAATTGCGCGCTTATATGCACTCGCCAGCATTTAAAAAGCGCATGGAGATCCGCAGATATTCTAATTGGAATGAGCGTGTAGAAACTCCTGAAAAACCAGAAGCTCCCGAAAAGCCTGAGGCACCGGAAAAACCTGAAACTCCAGATACGACTAAGAATAATTAGTTGAATAAGTTGATTGAGAGAGTGTTTGATTGAGTTTTTATAGGTGTAACCAGTACTAATTAAACTTAATCCAACCCAATCAACCAATACATTACTCTTTATAGATTTAAAAACCGGTTCTTTATATGAAAGACCGGTTTTTTATTAAAACAGGACAAGAGTTTTAAACTGATTGCGAGCAGTTTCTGGGCGTCCGTAAGCGAACAACGGCTGTATCAAACCCGTACGATTTCAGGAGAAACCAAGATTTAATTAATTGATTAACAGCATTATACTAAACCGGCATTTTATTTGAGCGTTTTATTCGAAGCACATTAAATATAGGAGTTATGGTTACGAATTATTTCAAATTTGCCTTCCGGAGACTGATAAGGCACAGGTCATTTTCTTTGATCAATATTTTGGGGTTGGCCATCGGGATCACAGCCAGTCTTTTAATTTATCGCGTTATTGAAAATGAAACCAGCTATGATTCCTATCAAACTAAAAAAGATCAAATTTACAGGGTAGTAGCCACCACTTCCACCAGGAGTAATGGTGAAATAACAGGGAACAGCGGTTCAGTTCCTTTACCGTTGCCGGATGCGATACGACTTGATTTCCCGCAGTTTGAAAAAGTGGCCGCGACTGTCAATGCCGGAACTCCCCAGGTTTATATCCCGGGTAAAAGTCTGTCTGATGAGAAACAGTACAAGGAAAATACCGGCGCCTTTTATGCAGAACCCTCGCTTTTTGAGATATTTGATTATACCTGGCTGGCCGGGAATGCGAGCCGTTTAAAGGAGCCGAATACGGTTGTGCTGTGTAAAAGCATTGCAGACAAATATTTTGGCGATTGGAAACAAGCAGTTGGTAAAACCATCGAGCTGCAATCCTGGAGGTCAAAATTTCTGGTCACCGGTGTTTTCCAGGATCTTCCGCAAAACACCGATGTCCCTATTAGCATGGCGATGTCGTATATAACGCTGCATTCCTTAACGTCAACGGATATTAACAACAGTAATCTTTGGCAATACACCGACAATGTTTTTAAAACAGAATGTTTCCTTTTATCACCCAAAGGGCAGGATATCAATACGCTTAAAAAGCAGTTGCCCGCTTTTGTAGAAAAATATTATAAAGAAGCGCACGATCATAAACCAACTGTTACTACCCTGGGATTTCAGCCGTTGAAGGAGATACACCTGGACGACCGTTTTGATACCTACAAGGGAGATGCCCTGCCACTTAAGGAGCTTTGGTCGCTCGGTTTGATCGGTCTTTTTCTATTGCTCATAGCCTGCATCAACTTTATCAACCTCGCAACAGCGCAGTCTGTGACCAGGGCTAAAGAAATTGGTGTACGTAAAGTTTTAGGCGGTGATCGCGGCAGTCTTGTTAAACAATTTTTAGGCGAAGCCGCGCTGATCACTTCAATGGCAATAATTCTGGGGTATATCATGGCATTATTTGCGCTGCCTTATGTAGACCAATTGACACAGAAAACCCTTTCGCTCAACATCGTTGATTATCCTTCTATTCTATTGTTTTTGGTGAGCATCGGGCTGGCTATCACTTTTCTTGCCGGTTTCTATCCGGCTTTCGTACTGTCAGGTTTCCACCCGGTAGAGGCCTTTAGAAATATCAAAACACAAACCGTTCTTGGCCTTTCGGTCAGAAGGTCATTGGTGGTTGCGCAGTTTGTGATCGCTCAACTCCTTATTATTGGAACGCTGGTTGTTGTAAGGCAAATGAATTTTTTCAGGGATCGCCCGATGGGTTTTGAAAAGAAGGCCATCGTTAATATTGATATGCCCAGCGACAAGGCAGATAAGCAGAAATATGACTACCTGAGACAAGAGATGTTGCGGATCCCGGGTGTAATTGATGCCAGTTACGCCATGGACCCACCATCAAGTGATGAGAAAATATATAATTCGATCTATTACGAAAATAATCCAAGAAAAGTCAGCCCTGATTTTGAAGTTCAGTTTGCTGATACCAGCTACCT
>JABDFM010000081.1 GCA_013286565.1 Bacteroidota bacterium | reverse complement strand
CCAAAATACCAACCATGGTGGAAGGACCATCGTAAGCGGACAGGGATTTTTTGTATTAGCTACGACCAACGCGGCACAATTGATCTTCAATGAGTCGGCAAAGGTAAGCACCCAGGTGCCTGTTAACCTTGCTAATAATCTGCTTCCGGCCCTGATGATGAGTACCACTGCAGAGAAGATAGCAAGTGACCAGCACCTGCGTTTGCAAATGGCCAAAGATACCGTCAATACAGATGACATCCTGATACAGTTTAATGACTATGCCAAAAACACCTATGATGTAAATGAAGATGCATTTTACAAAGCAGGAGCAGGTAAAGTTAGTTTGTCGAGTTTTTCAAGCGATCATGTTTCACTGGCAATAAACCAATTACCGTTTGCCGTTAAAGGACAAACCATACCTTTAAAAGTAGGTGCTACTACAGATGGCGCTTATACAATGAACATGCTTGAACTAAAAGGGATTTCGCAATTCTTTGATATCTGGCTGGTGGATAATTACCTTAAAGACTCGGTCAATATGCGTTACACTGGTACATACGGCTTTAATGTTTCAAGAAGCGATACCAATACTTATGGTTCAGCACGTTTTAAATTAGTTATCAGCCAGAATCAAAAATATGCTTACCGATTGCTTGATTTTACTGCTGAAAAAGTAAAGGACATAAGGCAGGTGCAAGTAATTTGGACCACACAATATGAAGAAAACTACACCCACTTTACCGTAGAAAGAAGCACCGATAACGGTAAAACATTTAACATATTAGGAGGTGCAGCTGCTGCCGACCTGGGAACATACAGCCTTTTGGATAAAGACCCAATTGTTGGGCTGAATCTTTACCGTCTTAAACAGGAAGATGTTAATGGTGCCATAACTTATTCCAAAGTTGTACCGGTAGCTTATTCCGGATTAGCAGGCAACAAGTTTAAAAGTAATTTAAGTATATTCCCTAACCCTGCAACCAGCACCATTAACCTGGCTATCCTTAATGCTGATATGAACAGCACGACGAATACCTACAGTATTTTGATCACTAATACTGCAGGATTCGTGCTCAAAAAGGCTACATCGGCGGTGCCTTATTGGCAAGGCAGTATTGATGATCTGATGCCGGGCGCTTACCTGGTTAAAGTGCTGAACAGCAAAGATAATTCGGTTGTTGGGGATACTAAATTTGTAAAAGTGTACTAACCTCTATATCTCACTGAATTGGTTAAGGGTTATCATATACTGATAGCCCTTAACTTTTAGGTGAAGTATTGAAACGACCATACAGCTTGGTTTTATTTCCCGTCCGTACGTTTCTCCAAAACTACGGTAACAAGATCACCAACTTCCTTGCCGATCACTTTACGTATATCCGTTTTGATGGGCAGTTTATGTGTGCCATCACCCAATGCCATAAATGAACTTTGAAATGGGTAGCTGTCAACCGTACCGCAAATCTTCACTAACCCTTTGGTTCCGAAAAACCTAACTGATTCCGGCCAGATCACATAGGTCCAGCCGCCCTTGTTGGGACTTTTTTGCAGGGTGGCGATGAATTGGATGGGGAGCATAATATAATAAAGTTAGAGATTAAATAGATAACTCAAGTAATCGCCAAGTCCAAAAATATTCTTAAATTTAAATCGTCAGATTAGAACCTAAACTTTTGAACTAACAGACCAACCTAACTCATCATGTTGTACAAATTACTCGTATTTGTCTTTATATTATTCTCATTTTCATGCCAAATTAAAGCGCAGGAATCAACAGACACTACTGCAAATAACTATGATAAAATACTAACACAGCGTGAAAAGGACGCTGCAGCAAAGAAAACGGATAGTCTTGGCTCTTTAATAACTAAAATTGATTTTAAAGTAAAAACCGATAATTTAACTGACTTCGAAGATGGTTTTATACACTGGGTAGAACTTGAAAACCCTGAAAAGGACTTAAAGAAATTAACCGACAAAGATGAAGTTGTTATTACCGCTAACAAGGTGACTGTTATCATTGACTACCCCTTAACAAATGAGTGCAAATTTGAATTAACTTCTACAAATGGATTTACACGAGAGCAACTTGTAAATGATATCAGTAATAAATATCATGAGATTTATAAAGAGGAAGAAGCTACAGCCGTTGTTAAAACTGTTCCAGCTGGTCAAAGAACAACTACTTATAACCGAAATCAAACCAATGGTAAATACGGCATCTGGGGGCATGACCTTGCAGATTTAGCTTTGGATCACATATTGGTTTACAAGGCATCAAACGGCGATATTATTTTGAGTTTGGATATAGACTCGTGAGTTTCACTTCGCAAGGTCTTCTTCGAAAGACCCTGCGAGGACTAAAACCAGAAATAGGACAGCAGTGATTAGCGCTTTGATTATCAACATATAAAACAATACAGCCTTGTGCCAGTTGTACAACCATGAGAAGTATCATATACATAATTGTAGTTATCCTGGTGATCAGCTGGCTACTCGGGGGCTTTGCCTTCCATGTTGGGGGAGACGCAATACATATCATTATTGTAATTGCAGTAATCCTTTTATTATTAAACCTATTTAACGGAGGCAGAGGAGCGGACAGGGGGCGCTGGTATTAAGCAGGTTTTTAAATATACCCTTTTGCTGTCCGAAGTCAAAGCTTCGGGCAGCTATACCTGTAGTTTTCAACTATAGTACAAATACCTAAAACAACTTCAACTGCATTTCCACGGGTGGTTTTGCCTTACCCATCACCGTACGACCGCCGTATCTCCAGGAATTATTCCTTTCAGTTTCTATCACTTGTTCAAAGTTAGCGTTGGGGGTGAAATCCTTTTCGGTGTTTTCGGCTATCCTGTGCAGGCGTTTGATGGCCTCGCTTTTTTCGCTGTTGCCCAGTTTGGCTTTGTGTATGGCGGTTTGCAGCACGCCCAAAGTTTCGTCATACACTTTAATGGGCACAGGGAAGGGGTGACCATCCTTGCCGCCATGCGCGAACGAAAACCGGGGAGGATCCTTAAAGCGGGATGGTGTGCCATGGATCACTTCGCTTACCAGTGCCAGTGATTGCAGGGTACGCGGCCCTAAGCCTTCCAGCAAAAGCAGTTCCTCAAAATCAGCCGGTCGTTTCTCATGTGCCAGCCAAAGCACAGCGCCCAGCCGTTTCAGGTCGACATCCTTTGCCCGCACATCGTGGTGCGTAGGCATTACCAGTTTGCCGATCTCGCTGATCATCGTTTGCGGATTCTCCGCAGCTATCTGCATTACACCGTTGCGGGATGGTTTGGCGGCCGTGTCAGCCATGTTGAGTATATAACCCGTGTTTTTTCCATAGATTGAAGTATGCGGATCATCCACAAAAGAAGTGAGCGCATCCGAATGCCAGTGATAGCGCCGGGCTGTTTTGCTTTGTGCGCTCATACCCTGTTGAACAACGGCCCATTTACCTTCGTTGCTCAAAATAAAGTTGTGGGTGTATAACTGGAAACCATCTTGTATCGCAGTGTTGTCCACCTTTGCGCTCAGTTTGCTGCATTTTACCAGGTAGTTGCCATCCAGCCCAGTTGTTTCGCTTATTTTTAATAGCTCGTTTGGTGTTTCGCGCGAGTGGTTACCCTTACCACCGCAGATGTAAATGCCCAATTCTTTGCTGTGCGGATTGATCGCCCGTTTCAGTGCGCCCATTACCGAAGTGGTAATTCCCGAGGAGTGCCAGTCCATCCCCATTACTGCACCCAGGCTCTGAAACCAGAAAGGATCACTGATGCGCCGCAGCACCTCGTCCTTTCCATAATCCATCACAACGGTCTCCACCACAGCCAAACCAAGCTTTGCCATGCGTTCTGCCAACCACCGCGGCACATATCCATAATGCAAAGGCAGGTCAGCACTTCCCGAACGCTTCATACTAACAAATTTAGCAAAATTTATTGATTTATACGAGCGTCATGCCGAATTTATTTCGGCATCTCACATGTTTATTAGCCGACTTGGAGTACACCTGTCTGTGGGATGCTGATCCGCCAAACGGCGGACAGCATGACAGTCTTTTTTATTTCAAACTATCAAATGCATACTTCGCATCGCTCCAAAATTCATCCAGGGCAATAATGCGTGGTTTAAAGAAGGAGATCAACGCGGGCCAGTCGTTTTTGTTGTAGATGCTAATTCCGTTGATCTGTTTAAATATGCGACTGATGGTTTTGCCGTTCTCATCGGTGGTGTGCAGTTGCCATTCCCAATCTTCGGATAAAGAAGAGCGGAGGATGTTTTTGAGTTCTTTAAACTGTTCAAAAAATAATTCTTGTATTCCAGAGTCAGAGTGCATGATTTCAATGGCAATAGATGCCGATCTTTTCCCAGCTTCCATTTTGAAATATAGATGCTTGATGCCTGTTTTATAATTCACCCAATTGATCCTCAGGCCATCGACAGATAATTGCGGTGCGATGTATTGCCCGAAGGTGGTCCAGAATTCCTGTTTAAGTTGTGATGCTTCGTCTTTTGAATACAAACCCGAATTTATTATTTAACTGTAAAATCAAATTTCAGTTTCTCATCCAGCGAGTTACTGCCAAATACCAGCTTGTAGCTGCCGGGATATATCTTCCATCCATGAGTTTTCATGTCCCATTTTTGCAACTCCTTAACCGGGATGCTGATGGTTAATGATTGCTCACCACCTTTGGTTACCGAAACCCGTTTAAAAGCTTTTAATTCCTTGATAGGCATGCGGTCAATTTGCGGATATTGGATGTAGGCTTGTACCACTTCGTCGCCATCCATTTTGCCGGTGTTTTTTACTTTTAGGTTGATGGTTATGGTATCCTTGCTGCTATATTCCTTCTTTGGCTCAGCCTGCGCTTGGTATTCAAACGAGGTATAGTTCAACCCAAAACCAAAAGGATATTGCACCGGCCCATTAAAATAACGATAGGTACGACCTTTCATGGTGTAGTTGGTATAATCGGGCACATCATTGATCGACCTGTAAAATGTTACCGGCAAATGCCCTGACGGAGATATTTTACCAAACAGCAGATCGGCAAAAGCGTTGCCACCCTGCTCGCCGGGATACCAGGCCATAACGATAGCATCGGCATAAGGTTCGATGGCTGAAATATCAATATCGCTGCCCGCTGTGATCACCGCGATGATAGGCTTTTTTACATCTCTTCTTAATTGTTTCATAAATGCGATCTCGCTGGCAGGCAGACTCAAATCCTTTTTATCCCCGCCTGATTTGGACAGGAAAGCATCGCCTGCTTCACCTTCCAAAACAGGAGATAAGCCGATGACTGCTATAGTTACCGAACTATTACTTGCCGCCCATATCCCGCCGAAATGGGTAGTATCCACATAATCAGCACCTAAGTCATACTCTATACGTGTGGATGGATCAACCGCGGCGGTGATACCTTCCACAAAATTTACCACTTTGCTGCTTACCCCATGATAATTGCCCACCATGGCATCAAATGAAGTGGCATTTGGGCCGAGCACCATCAGGCTTGGATAATCAGCTTTGTTTAGCGGTAACAGGTTGTGATCATTCTTTAATAAAACAATGCTTTGTTGCGCCACCTTGCGGGATAAAGCAATATGTGAAGCATTGTGGACACTATCAACACCATAAGTATGATAGGGTACTTTATCCTGATTATCATAAAAGCCCAACTTAAATTCAGTTCGCAACAATTCAAATAACCGTTGGTCGACTTCCTTTTCAGTGAGTAGTTTTTGGTTGATGGCATTGATCACATCATTTTGCAGGATGGTGGAGCAATCCAGGTTAACCCCTGCCTTTATCGCTGCTGCGGCAACTTCAACAGCATTGGGTAATGTTTTGTGAGTTTCATAAACATCATCCAGTGCGCCGCAATCAGTTACCACATGGCCCTTAAAGCCCCATTCTTTTCTTAGAATATCTGTCAGTAAAGTTTTGTTGATAGAATTCGGTACGCCATTTACCCGGTTATAAGCGCTCATTACTGATTCCACGCCAGAGCCAACCAAAGCATGAAAAGCATACAGATAAGTTTCCCGCAGATCCTTTTCGTCAACTATCGCGTCAAAATGATCTCGAAGCGCCTCGGGGCCGCTGTGCACCGCGAAATGCTTGGCCGTGGCGGATGCTTTTAAATAATGCGGATCATCGCCCTGCAATCCTTTTACAAATGCGGAGCCCATTGTTGCTGTGAGATAAGGATCTTCACCATAAGTTTCCTGTCCGCGGCCCCAGCGTGGGTCGCGGAAAATATTGATGTTGGGTGTCCAAAAAGTTAGGCCCATGTATTGCAGGTGCCTGTCTTTTTGTATCGCCAGGTTGTATTTTGCCCTTGCCTCGGTGGATATGACGGTTGAGACTTGTTTTAACAGATCATCATTAAATGTGGCTGCCATGCCGATAGCTTGTGGGAAGATCGTAGCCTCGCCTGCACGTGCTACGCCGTGTAAACCCTCGTTCCACCAGTTATAGGCCGGTATCCCTAATCGCGGAACAACTTTGCTGTTATAACCCAACAGGGATACTTTTTCTTCCAGCGTTAACCTGGATACCAGGTCTTTAACCCGGGTATCAAGTTGCTGACTTGCATCTTTATAAACCGGGATATTTTGTGCAAGTAGGGATTGGCTGTAAGAAACAACAATAAGCCACAGCAGGGTTTTCAACAGGGTTCTCATAGGGGTTAAACTTAGGCAGAAATTATGTAATTTATTTTATACGTTGATCATACTTTTAAAAAAGCCATTACATTCGCATAGTTGAATCCATATAAACCTATTTCGTGAAAAAAATCATTCTAACCCTGTTTGCCTGTTTTGTTTTAATTACCGCTTTCGGACAATCCGCTCCAAAACCGTATGGCCCATTGCCCACCAAAGGACAATTGCAATGGCAGGAAACTGAAATGTACTGTATCATCCATTTCGGGCCGGATACTTATACCGATAAAGAGTGGGGTTATGGCGATGAAGACCCTATGATCGTAAACCCAACCCAATTTAACGCGATGCAGATCGTGGGCGCGGCTAAAGCGGGTGGTTTTAAAGGGATCATCGTAGTGGCTAAACACCACGATGGTTTTTGTATGTGGCCCACCAAAACAACAGAGCATAACATTTCAAAAAGCCCTTATGAAAATGGGAAAGGCGACATTGTAAGAGAATATCGTGATGCTTGTAATCGATTAGGCATGAAGATGGGTATCTACTGCTCACCATGGGACAGGAACAGTCCGCTTTATGGCAAACCCGAATATGTAACCGATGTGTACCGCAAGCAATTGGCTGAATTATATAGCAACTACGGGCCGCTGTTCATTGTTTGGCACGATGGCGCTAATGGTGGTGATGGCTATTATGGCGGGGCAAGAGAGACACGTACCATAGACCGCTCCACCTATTACGGCTGGAACGAAACCTGGGGCATAGCCCGCAAACTGCAACCTAATGCGGCGATATTTGGTGATGTTGGCCCCGATGTACGTTGGGTGGGTAATGAGAAAGGCCAGGCTGGCGAAACCTGCTGGGCAGCTTATACACCACATGCTCCGGATTCTGGTAAAATGCCCGGTAATGGTTATGTTAAAGATTATGAAGGTACGGAAGGCCATCGCGATGGAAAGTACTGGATACCTGCGGAGTGTGATATTCCGCTACGTCCCGGATGGTTTTATCATCAATCGCAGGACGAAAAAGTAAAATCCCCGGATTCATTGTTTAACCTTTATTACAAGAGCGTGGGTAGAGGGGCATGCCTCGATCTGGGTTTATCTCCTGATAGAAGAGGTTTACTAAGTGATAATGACGTGAAATCGCTAAAAGATTTCGGGTGGCAATTAAAGCAAACATTTTCAAAAAACCTGGCAAAAGGAGCTACGCTGACAGCGAGTAACGTGCGGGGTGGAAACTTGCAAAAATTTGGCCCGGCACATCTTTTAGATAATGACCGCTACAGTTATTGGGCAACGGATGATCGAATAAAAACACCCCAATTGATATTGGATCTTCATCAAAAGAAATTATTTAATGTGATCCGCTTGCGCGAAAATATTAAGCTTGGTCAGCGGATAGAAGAAGTGGCAATAGATACATGGCAGAATGGCAAGTGGCAACAGATAGCGACTGCGACAAGTATAGGAGGGAACCGTTTGATCCGTTTGCCTAAAAAGGTTACCACCAACAAAGTTAGAATGAGAATCACTAAATCGCCGGTTTGTATTGCTTTAAGTGATTTTGGCTTATATAGTGAAGTTCGTATTCCCCGACCTGTTTTGGACACGCCTTAATTTGTATTATGAGTTATCGAAAAATAATAGTTACCTGCTTCGCATTTCTGATTTCTGTTTTTAGTGTATCAGCACAACAATTGTATGATACTACAGCTAAGCCAAAACTTATCTCCAAACAATTCAGCTTTACCGAAGGGCCTTCTGTAGATAAAAAAGGGAACGTATTTTTTACCGATCAGCCTAATAATAAGATATGGGAATACAGTGTAAGCGGAAAGCTATCTGTTTTTTTGGATAGTGCGGGGCGCTCCAATGGTACTTATTTTGATGCCAAAGGAAACCTGATCAGTTGCGCGGATGAGCATGATCAGCTATGGTCTATCAGTCCAAAGGGGAAAGTTAAAGTGCTGGTGCATGACCTGAACGGACACTTGTTAAACGGCCCTAATGATGTTTGGGTAGCTCCCAATGGCGGGATGTATATTACCGATCCTTATTATCAGCGCGATTATTGGGAAAGAAAGAAACCTGACCTTGACGGGCAAAATGTTTACTATCTGCCAAAGGGCGGTAATAGTTTAATAACCGTAGCTTCTGATCTGGAACAACCTAATGGAATCGTGGGCACTCCAGATGGAAAGTATTTATATGTAGCTGATATAAAGGCAAATATAACGTATAGATATACTATTAGTTTAGATGGTAAATTGGTTGATAAGCAATTATTTACAAACCAGGGATCAGACGGCATGACGCTTGATATTGCAGGAAATGTATATCTGACCGGAAAGGGCGTTACTATTTATAACCCTGCCGGTGTTAAAATAACGCATATTGATATTAATGAACCCTGGACATCAAACCTCTGCTTCGCCGGAAAGAATAAGGACGATCTTTTTATAACGGCATCAAAATCCATTTACATTTTACACATGAATGTTAAGGGAGTAGAGTAGCCTTTTGCGAAAATGACAATTCTATTGTCGACTAATCAGATAGAATTTATCAGCTTTGTAAAATGGAAAATGATATTCAGTGTCCGGTTGACTTTGTGTTAATTAATGAAAATAAAGCCCGCTTGACTGGTCTTTTTGTTTTAGTATTAACCATTATATTTTTGGCGACAGGCTCATGGATCATCATAGCTTTTTTAACAGTCGATTTCTTTTTAAGGGTAAATAACTGGGGTAAGTATAGCTTACTCGGTGTATTAAGTGATGCCATTATTAAACAATTAAACATTAAGAACAAACCCACAGACCGTGCACCTAAAAGATTTGCAGCCGGGGTAGGGTTGTTGTTTGCTACAGGCATATTAATTTTGTCTTTCTTTCAGTTAACTACAGTGGTAATTATTGTAGCAGTAGTGCTTGCTTTTTTTGCTTTCCTTGAGTCGTTTGTCGGCTTTTGTGCCGGTTGTTATGTTTATAGTGCGTTTATGAAAACATCTAACTACTTAAAAAACAAATAATTACATATTATCTATATATTTTTTCTAAAATATTCTACTAAATAGATAGAATTTATATACATTTGTCCTATTGTTTTTAGAAAGATAAAATTTATTCAAAATGTTAGCAGCGTTCAACATTAGTAAATATCCATATTTTGATAGGTCGGAGATCATAGCAGAGCCTGATTTTCTGTTCAAAACTTATCAGCCCTTAAAACCAATTAAGGCTGGTAATATACTGCCTGATTTTACATTAGAAAAAGAAAACTGGAGGTGGCAGCAATTTCTTAATGGGGTCGAGGTTCATCATCCTGCTTTGCTTCACCAATTGTTGAACAAGCCATTGGTTATTGGGTTTTATTCAAATCAATGGCAATCCTACGGTGTTGATCTTTTGAAACAACTTGATACCATACAGCAGGGGGTTAAAGCCCATGGCGGAAATCTTTTGATCATTGGAGCCGAAAGGGAAAGAAAGTTAGAAAAATTGGCAGAGAAACATAGTTTATCTCTTGGGTTTTATTTTGACACGGATAACAGGATAGCAGAAAAATTCGGGATATACTCTGAATATGACCCTATATGGAATAAATTCTCGGGTATTGATATCAATGTGCCTTTATTGGCTACTTATGTGATCTCTCCTTCGGGTTATACAGTGTATGACTATATCGATCATGATTTTTCGGGC
>JABDFM010000080.1:10376-10461 GCA_013286565.1 Bacteroidota bacterium | reverse complement strand
AAGATATGGGTATTGCCAATGGTTACGATCTGACCTACGAAGCTGCAATCACCAAAATGATGTATTTGTTGGGGCAATATGAAGA
>JABDFM010000080.1:9760-10366 GCA_013286565.1 Bacteroidota bacterium | reverse complement strand
GTATCACAAAACCGTCTCTATATCTTTTACTTATTAGTGAAACTCATAATTTTTTCTGCGTTATAAATCGTACCTTTGCAAAATTATTTTCGCAAAAGGTAGCTAATGAATAGCTTCATTATAACGGCAATAAGTTAAGAATATGAAAAAAATTGTCGATTACAGGAAGTTATTAAATGTTAGCGAAGCTGCTGAACTGAGTGAATTAAAAACGGTTTACAGAAGCATGATGAAAACCTGGCACCCGGATAAGTTTATTAATGATGCAGATAGCAAATTAGAAGCCGAAGAAAAAAGCAAAACGATCATAGAAGCCTATCATTTTTTTGGTAAGCATCGCGCCGGAAACGCGCAACCAATCTTTCGCTGACTATATACTCACAACCACTACATCAAACATTGCCGATTTTGATTACAAATCGCAGGTATTAACAGTAAGTTTTTTAGATGGCAACTGTTATGAATATTTTGATGTGCCAAAAGCGGTTTACATAAAATTCATTAATGCCGATTCGCCGGGAAGATTTGCCCGCAGGCATATTTTTAGCAATTATCTTTACAGGAGTACAAACAAATTAGCCGCAACAGCTTAATAGGAGATTTTTT
>JABDFM010000080.1:0-9750 GCA_013286565.1 Bacteroidota bacterium | reverse complement strand
GAGGTATCCTATGCGCTATGATATTTAGTTTATGGGTGTTTGTTGTAAATCAACGAAATCCCCAAATCATCTAAAATCAACGGTCTTGCATCGGGCGGGTGCAGCTTTCGCTGCACCGCCTTCAACAAACTGATACTCTAGGGGTATTAGTATTTTGTATTATATCCTCACTTCGCCGCGCTCCACACGTTTGCGGTATGACCAGTAGAACACAATAGGGAAAACAAATAAATTAAACACCGTATTGGTGATCAGTCCACCAATTACCACGATAGCCAATGGCCTTGATGCTTCGGAGCCTATACCGTGCGATAAGGCCGCAGGCAGCAGGCCGATGGCTGCCATCATCGCCGTCATGATCACAGGGCGCATACGATCAGCTATGCCGTCTTTTAATGCATCGCTGAAGTTGCTCCAGTTTGGATGATGTCTCATATCACGGATATTGGATTTGAACTTGGTGATCAGGATCACACCGTTCTGCACACAGATACCAAACAGGGCGATAAAGCCGATACCTGCAGAAATATTAAAGTTGACGCCGGTAAATAACAGGGCCAGTATCCCGCCTGCGATGGCGAAAGGCACATTATTCAGCACCAACAACGAATCAGTGAAATTGCCGAACAGGATAAACAGGATAAAGAAGATAATAAGCAGACTAATGGGCACCACTTGAGTCAGCCTGGCTGATGCCCTTTGCTGGTTCTCAAAATCACCCGCCCATTCCAGGAAGTAGCCTTTAGGCGTGCTTACTTTGGCATTTACCTTGTCCTGTGCTTCCTTAATGGTGCTGCCCATGTCACGGCCCCGTATAGAGAACTTGATGGCCCCGTAACGTTTGTGGTCGTCGCGGTAGATCATGCTGATACCCGTTATTTTGCCAATGTCGGCTATCTCGCGCAGCGGAACTTTGTTGCCGCTGATGGATGGCACGCGCAGATCGCCAATGGCCGAGATATTATTCCTGAAATCATCCGGATAACGGATACGCAGGTCGAACTTACGCTCACCCTCATAGATCTGCGTCGCAGCCTTGCCGCCAATAGCGGTTTCTATCACGGCGTTAGCATCGGCTGCAGCCACACCATATTGGGCCATTTTTTCCTGGTTAAGATTGATCTGCAACTCAGGCTGACCCATATTGCGCATAACGCCCAGGTCTTCGATGCCTTTTACACCCTTCAGGATATTATAAATACTGTCCTCTTTATTCTCGATAAACTTATAATCATCGCCAAACATTTTTACAACGATGGAGCCTTTTACACCCGATACAGCTTCCTCCACATTGTCAGAAATTGGCTGCGAAAAGTTAAGGTCGATACCCGGAAAAAATTTGAGTTTTTCCTGCATACGTTGTATCAGTTGTTCCTTTGTTTCGCCACGCGCCCATTTATCCTGCGGGTAGATATCTACGTGAAACTCTATATTATAAAAACCTGTGGCGTCGGTTCCATCATTTGGCCTGCCTGTTTGGGATAACACCTGTTTCACTTCAGAGAAACTCAGGAATATCTTGCGCATCTCGTTCGCCAGCTTTACCGACTCGCCCAGCGAAATGCTCAATGGCCCGGTCGCTCTTACGTAAATGGCGCCCTCATTCAATTCTGGTAAAAATTCGCTTCCTAAAAATTTAAAGCAGGTCAAACTGATCACCAGGAATATTATAGCTACGGAGAACACCAGTTTACGCGCGCGGAAGCACCAGGAATAAATGCGCATAGTGCCTTTGGATACAAACTCCACAAAAACATTGTGTCTTTCGCGAACGTTTTTCTTTAACAGGATACTTGCAAGCGCAGGTACAAAAGTGAACGTGAGCAATAGTGCGCCAAGCAAAGCAAAGCCCAGTGTCCATGCCAGTGGCGAGAACATTTTGCCTTCTACCTTCTGGAAACTAAAGATGGGCAGCAAGCCGGTGATGATGATCAGCTTGGCGAAAAAGATGCCTTTGCCATTTACCAGGCAGGCTTGTTTGATCAACCCCAATTTGCTCAGGCGGTTGTATTTCTCCATGCCCACCTCTTTGGCACGATGGTCGAGCACCACAAAAATACCCTCTACCATCACCACGGCCCCGTCTATAATAATACCAAAGTCGATAGCGCCCATGGATAACAAGTTGGCCGACATACCCTTTAACTTGAGACAAATAAAAGCGAACAGCAAGGCCAGCGGGATAATGAGCGACACGATAAGCGTGGTGCGCCAGTCGGCCATAAAAAGGAACACAATAACGGTTACGAAGATGATCCCTTCGAACATATTGTGCAATACCGTATTGGTGGCAAAATTTACCAGGTCATCACGGTCATAAAACGGCCTGATCTTTACATCAGATGGCAAGATATTGGTGTTCAGGTCATGCAGTTTCAACTTTAGTGCCTTGATTACCTCGCTCGGGTTTTCGCCCTTGCGCATTACCACGATGCCTTCTACCACGTCCGGGTCCCTGTCGCGCCCAACCTGCCCTAATCTTGGCAGTGCCGATTCAGTTACGTCACCTATGGTTTTTACGTAGATGGGTGTGCCCTTAACGTTGTTTACAACTACGTTTTTGATTTCATTAATATCATTCAGCAAACCAATGCCCCTCACCACGTAAGCCTGTCCGCTTTGCTCGATCACATCGCCGCCAACGTTTACATTGCTTTTGGATACCGCTTCATACAACTCCAAAGCCGAAACGCCATATTGTAATGCTTTTTCTGGGTCGACGGTGATCTGGTAGGTTTTTACTTCTCCGCCAAAACTGTTTACATCGGCCACACCCGGTACGGCACGTATCTCGCGATCAACAACCCAGTCCTCCAGTGTTTTTAGCTCACGTACCGATTTGGTATTGCTGGTTAAAGTGTAGCGGTATATCTCGCCTGTAGGGCCGTAAGGGGGCTCAATGGAAGTCGATACACCATCAGGCAGGTTGGCATCGCCTATATGATTGTTGATCTGCAATCGCGCGAAAGCGTAATCCACATCATCATCAAAAGTTACTTTAACTACCGACAAGCCAAAGAGGGAAGATGACCGTATGCTGGTCTTCTTCTCGGTAGGGTTCATCGCGATCTCCAGCGGGCGGGTCACAAATTTTTCAACCTCCTCGGCGCTGCGGCCCGGCCACTGCGTGATGATAGTTACCGATGTATTGGTAACATCCGGGAAAGCATCAATACTGATATTTTTAAAGCTTATATATCCACCTACAGCAAGCAGCGCGGTGAGAAAGAATATAAAAAACTTGTTTTTAAGCGATAAAGAGAGTACTGCTTTTATGAATCGGTTCATTTGTTTTTTTGATTAGGGTACTTAATCTTTTAATGATTCAAATAAATACACTTGTCTCGAGGCCACAATACGGTCGCCCGGTTTTAAGCCCGAACGGATATACGCCCTGTCTTCCACACGCTTGGCAATGTCTACCTGCTGGATACGGGCATGCGCCTTACCATCAACCAGTATTACATAATTTTTATCGTTATCAAATATCAACGCACGGGTATTGATCACCGGCAGCTTTTCGCCTGATTTAGCTTTGATAATCACATTGGCAAACATTTCGGGCTTCAGCTTATTGCCGGGATTAGAGATCTTCACCCTTGCCTTCACCACCTTATTGTCTGGGTCGAGCACCTCATATATCTTGTCAATTTTACCTTCGAACACTTTATCAGGATAGGAGAGGGTGGTGATCTTTACCGCGTCGCCGGTTTGCACGCTGGCGATGTCTGACTCATAAATGTTGATCAGCACAAATACGTCCGACAGGTCGGCGATGGTAAACAGATTCTGGCTGTTATCGGCCCTTACCTGGGTATTGTCGGTCAGGTTCTTTTCGATCACAAATCCCGAAATAGGCGACTTGATCACATACCCCTGCGTATTGCTTTTATTGATATTGATCACGGCCCCGGCACGCTTGCTTTCGGCCTCTGCTTTTTGGTAATCTGATTGTGCCTGTTCAAAATCCTTTTGCGAAGCCAGTCCGCTTTTATACAGGTCCTGGGTTGATTCAAAAGTCCGTTTGGTGCTTCTTACATCCGCCTCTGCCGATACATAGTCCTTGGTAAAGCCGGCCATTTCCGCACTCTTCATAATGGCCAGTGTTTGCCCTTTGCTTACCACATCGCCCAATTGCATATGTACGTCCTGCGCCACGCCGCTTACCATTGGGAATATCTTCACCATTTTGCTTTCATCGGGGGCAATACTGCCGGTGAGATTGATCTCCGAAAGGGCGCTCGCCTGCTTCACCGTGTCTATTAAAAGACTGGCCAGCAAGCTGTCAGTTACTTCAAACTTTTCTTCCTTTTGATCATCTGCATTTTCAGCACGATGGCAGCTTTGCATAGATAAAGCCGAAGCAAAAGCGATTGCAATTCCTAATATTGAAAATTGATTTTTTGTCATACCCTATTGTTAAAAATATTTATCCTGTAATACCATTTATAAGTTCGAATTCCATATTCGCCGCAAACTTTAATAAGCAAGCGTTATTAAACACCCTTAATAAAAATTAAGGGTGTTAGGTATTTGTAGGGGTATTAAAAATAACAGGGGTATTAAATATATTTATATATACACAATGTGGTTTTATCCACTTTGCGGTATGCGCGATCAAAAATTCAGCCTAATACCTCAAACGTTATTTATCGCCTTCGGCAAGTGCAGCTGATAGCTGCACTGCCTCTGGCAACCTTAATACGAATTAGGGGTATTAAGTGTCTTCAGGGGTATTAGTATTATAAATATTACCGCGTAGTTTTATCCACTTTGCGGTATACAAAACCAAAAATCAATGGGAACACCCATAAACTAAATATCATAGCGCATAGGATACCTCCAATTACTACTCTCGCCAATGGCCGCGAACTTTCTGAGCCAATGCCATGAGAAAGCGCCGCCGGCATCAAACCTATTGCCGCCATCAAGGCCGTCATCATTACAGGCCTGATCCTTGAATTTACGCCAAGCTTCAATGCTGCGAATAAGGAGGAATCTGCCCCTTTAAACTTATCCAGGTTTTGTTTAAATGCCAGGATCAGCAATACACCATCCTGGATACAGATCCCGAACAAAGCAATAAAGCCAATACCTGCCGAGATACTGAAATTAGTCCCGGTAAAGTGCAAGGCCAAAATACCCCCCACTATGGCGAACGGAACATTCAGAAATACAAGGGCAGCGTCCTTTAAGGTGCCAAACATTACAAAAAGCAATAAAAATATCAGCAGTAAGCTTATAGGCACCACTTGCGAAAGGCGTTTTTCGGCCCTTTGCTGATTTTCAAAATCACCCTGCCAGGCCATGTTGTATCCCTTTTTTAGCATTACTTTAGCATTTACTAATCGTTGGGCCTCGGCAATGGTACTGCCCATGTCCCTGCCGCGTATGGAGAATTTAAGCGTAGCGTAACGCTGATTCTCATCCCTGTAAATTAGGCAAGGTCCTGTTCTTTGGGTTATATCAGCGATCTCTTTTATAGATACTTTAGATCCGCTTTGTGTGGGTACCAGCAGGTTTCCGATATCATCAGGCGTTTTTCTGAAAGCATCCGGAAACCGTATCCTGATATCAAAAGTTCTTACACCCTCATACAAGGTTGACGCAGCCGCACCACCAATGGCCATAGAAATAACCGAGTTGGCATCGGCAGTGGCCACACCATATTGGGCCATCTTTAGCTGATCGAGGTTGATATCCAGTTCTGGCAAACCGATACTTTTCATCACACCTAAATCTTCAATTCCTTTTACCCCTTTCAGTACATTATAAACCTCATCTACCTTATCCTCCATGTAATTGAGCGAATCGCCATATACTTTCACTACGATAGATCCTTTTACCCCTGAAACAGCTTCCTCCACGTTGTCCATAATAGGCTGCGAAAAGTTAAGGTCGACACCTGGTAGCTTTGACAATTTCTGATTCATTTGATCAATGAGCTCTTCCTTGGTGATCTTTGGGTTCCAGTCTTTTTGCGGATACATCAACACATCAAACTCATTATTGTAAAATCCGGCCACATCGGTACCATCATCGGGCCTGCCAGTTTGTGATACTGCATATTGCACCTGCGGGAAAGTCATTAATATCTTTCGCACTTGTCCGGCTGTTTCAACTGATTTATCGAGCGATACGCTATACGGCAATTGAACCCTTAACCAGATCGACCCCTCGTCTAACTCAGGTAAAAATTCACTGCCAAGGAATTTGAATGAGAAAATGCCCAATACCATTACGATCATTGAAACCACTACCACAATTTCTTTATGCTTAAATGCCTTCGTAAACCCTTTCACCATAAAACCGGTGAGGTGATGAACAAAAGGGTTACGTTTTTCACGCACATTTTTATTGAGCAGCATTTGTATCAGTACCGGTACCAGGGTTAGGGTAGTGATCAGCGCCCCTAACAAGGCAAAACCAAGTGTATAAGCTAATGGCGAGAACATTTTCCCTTCCACCTTTTCAAATGCGAAAATGGGCAGCAAGCCGGTAATAATGATCAGCTTGGCAAAGAAAATAGCTTTTCCAAGTACGGCGCTATTCTTTTTGATAAAGCCTGCTTTGATCACTTTATTAAAGCGATCCATTCCCATATGTACGGCTTGATGGTCAAGTGCAACAAACATACCCTCCACCATTACAACAGCGCCATCTATAATGATCCCAAAATCGACTGCGCCTAAAGAAAGCAGGTTGGCCGACATCCCCATCAGGTGCAGACAAATAAATGCAAACAGCAGCGACATAGGGATAATAATGGAAACAATAAGCGTGGTACGCCAATTGAACATGAAGAGGGATACCAGTA
This sequence comes from Bacteroidota bacterium, assembly GCA_013286565.1. GTDB lineage: Bacteria > Bacteroidota > Bacteroidia > Sphingobacteriales > Sphingobacteriaceae > Mucilaginibacter. Next base: position 2,933 of record JABDFM010000080.1, on the reverse strand, counting down.
GTGTAACCAGCAATATGCCTTCTATCAGGTTATGCAATACCGTTTCTGTTGCAAAATGGATCAGGTCCGACCGGTCATAGTAAGGTACTATCTGCGTATCGGCCGGTAATACATCTTTATTTATCTTGGTAATCTCCTTTTTTATGGCATTGATTACCTGCGTAGGGTTTTCACCCTTGCGCATTACAATAATGGCTTCAACCGCATCAGGGTCATCCTTTACTGTTCGTTTACCGTCCTTGTCTATGATCGCATCACTCCGGCCCACCCAGCCAAGTCGCGGCACGTTGGATATGGACACATCCGCAACATCCTTAACCAGCACAGGTACGCCATTATTGTTGCTGATAATGATATTCCTGATCTCATTAATATTATCGAGTAACCCTATCCCGCGTACAGCAAAAGCCTGGTTGTTTTGAATGATCATATCGCCGCCAACATTGATATTGGTTTTCTGCACAGCAGCGAACACATCGAGCGGCGTAATGCCGAGGGTGGCCAATTTTCCCGGATCAACTGTTATTTCATAAGTTTTTGTTTTGCCGCCAAACGCGTTAATGTCGCCCACACCGGGGATAGCGCGCAGCCGCCTGTCGATCACCCAATCCTGGATGGTTTTCAATTCTCTTACATCCCTTACAGAACTTTTCAGAGTGTACCTGAATATCTCGCCTGTTGGGCCGGTTGGCGGTTGCACAGCAGGTATAATTCCAGTTGGCAATGTGGCGTTGCCTAAAAGGTACATTACCTGTTGCCGGGCCTCAGGGTCCAGAACATGGTCGTCAAAAATTACCTTTATATAACTTAGCCCGAAAATTGTTGTGGAACGCAGGCTTACTTTCTTTTGTACAGGATTAAGCGCAATTTCAATCGGGATAGTCACCAGCTTCTCTACCTCTTCAGCACTTTGACCAGGCCATTGGGTAATAATATCTATCTCGGTATTGGTAACATCAGGAAAAGCTTCAATAGGCATCTGCGAGAATGTGTACACCCCTATGATAACCAATAGAACGGCTAAAAATATAATGAGGTACTTATTCTTTAATGAAAACCCAATAATAGCTCGTAGAAACTTGATCATTTCTTTTGATTGAACGATAGATAATTAGCTGTTTAATGAGCCGTAAATAAGCAAGGCATTTGAACCGATCATGCGTTCGCCCGGTTTAACGCCATCTTTGATATAAGCTGTGGTCCCGTTTATGCTGATCACGTTAACCGCTCTTATCTGAACTGACTTTTTTCCTGTTAGAACAATAACGTAATATTGGCTATGGTCAAAGATCAGCGCTGTGCTGGCAATAGCGGTTGCTTTCCGATGCTCGGTGTTATTTACCGTTACAGTGGCAAACATTTGTGGTTTTAATAAATACCCCGGATTATCAAGCACCACCCTCATTTTCATTACTTTGCTGGTTGGGTCAAGTACATTCATCAGTTTGTTTACTTTTCCCTTAAACACCTTATCAGGATAAGAAATAGTGGTAACATCCACCTCGTCTCCCTCGTGTACCTTGCTTATATTAGCCTCATAAACATTGGCCTGCACCCACACGTTTTTTAAATCTGAAATGGTAAAGAGCCCTGTGCCGTTATCCGAACGGATAGACATCCCGTTAGTCACATTTTTTTGAACAACAAATCCATCAACCGGTGCTTTGATAAAATATTCACCGTTTTTATTGTTTCCGTTGATACTCAAAATCTTCTCTGCTGATATTTTAGTTGCCAGGGCCTGATCGTAGTTAACTTCGGCATTGGTGATATCTATTTGTGAAGCCAGGCCGCTTTTAAATAAGTCCTTCTGCTGATCGAGCTGTGTTTTAGTTAAGCGCACATTACTTTCGGCATTGATCAAAGTGGCGTTGTAGCCAGCAACCTCAGCACTTTTCACAACCCCTAATACTTCTCCCGCGTGCACATAGTCGCCAGGCATCACTTTAACGTCCTGTACATTTCCTGTTATTAGCGGAAAAACATTTACTACCTTATCTGTATTAAAATCAACTATGCCATTGAATTTTATAGCATTGGAAATATTGGAGACTTTTACGGTGTCTATTACAAGTGTATTCATCAACGAATCCGGAACGACATAAGCTTGCCGTACGTCATCACCCTGATTAGTTTTTGAATCACATGAAAACAAATTAAGCACCAGACAGCATGCTGCCAAAGCCCCTAAACCGTTTTTTATGCTGAATATATTCATTGTAGCTGGTGAATTTTATTGATTAAAAAAAGGTGTCCCGGTCACGTAGTTCAGTTGCTCCAGGGCGGTGACCCTGTTCAACTGGATGTTATTTAACTGCACTGCGTTTACTTTGTATGAGTCGTAAAAGTCAAGGAACTCCAGTAAACCTATGTTTCGTTTTTCATAGTTTTTAACCACTTCCTGTATCAGATGGTTAAAATCGCCCTTAAATTGGGGATCGAAACTGTTACTCAATTTTTCGTACCGCGAGGCTATCAGATAATTAGCAGATATATCGTTTTCTACCTGGTCTTTCTGGCTCTGCAACTGCACCTTGCCCTGATCTATAGTTAACTCAGCCTGTTTAATGCCGCCCTGGTTACGGTTAAAAAACGGTAAATTAAACTCGACTCCTAATGAGTTGTAGTTGATCACGTAGCTGCCACGCTTATCATAACCTAATGAAAGACTGAAATCAGGTACCGCCAGAGCTTTTTGATATTTTAGATTCATATCATTGTATTCCACGGTTGATTTAGCCAGTCGCAGGTCGTAACGGTTGCTATAAGCCGAGTCAAGCAGTTTTTGATAAGGTACTGTGGTCAAAATATCCTTGCCGTCCAGCTGATAATCATATTCCGTTTCGATATAGGTGCCCGGTTTTGCCCTGATCAATAGCTGGAGTTGGCTCATAGTACCATCGATCGACACTACCAGGCCCGCCAGTTCGGCC
>JABDFM010000079.1 GCA_013286565.1 Bacteroidota bacterium | reverse complement strand
CGTGTGGCTGAAACCCCGGTTTTTTTGACTAATGATTTTAGGAATAAATTGCTGGCAGCGGGTGAAGATATTATCAATGTAATATTGCAACCTGACTTTAAGCAGCTAACCGAAAGGGCCATCCCCGAAAAATGGCGTGTAGCCAATGAGAATGATCACCCTCATTTCTTAGCGCTTGATTTTGGCGTATGTAAGGATGAGCATGGAAACATTGTACCTAAACTCATCGAGTTGCAGGGCTTCCCCTCCCTGTATGGTTTCCAGGTTCAGGTAGGTGATAGCTTCAGACATGTTTTTGATATACCCGAGGATTGGTCCATCTACTTTAATAATTTGGATGAAGCTGGGTATATCGATCTGCTTAAGAAAACCATCGTCGGCCCTTATCAGCCTGATGAAGTGGTATTGATGGATGTAAATGCTCCCGAGCAAAAAACGGCCGTTGATTTTTATCAGACCCAAAAATATATCGGCACCCCGGTTGTTTCTTTAAGCGACCTGGTTGAAAAAGATGGCAAACTATTTTATGAATCTAAAGGCGAGCTAAAACCCATCAAACGGATATACAACCGCCTGATATTTGATGAGATAGAAGGCGACCCTGATATTTTCAATAAAGTGGTTGATATCAGGAAGGCATTTGATGTGGAATGGATCACACATCCCAACTGGTTTTATCGGGTCAGCAAATTTACCATGCCTTTTTTAAGCGGGGATTATGTACCCAAAACACAGTTCTTACATGAGGTACACACTGGAACGGACGGACTGGAAAATTATGTATTGAAACCATTATTCTCATTTGCCGGGCAGGGTGTGATCATTGATGTAACCCAGCAGGATATCGACAATATCAAAGACCCCGAAAATTGGATATTGCAGGAAAAAGTACACTATGAACCCGTTGTACAGGCGCCTGATGGCGGTGTAAAAGTGGAGATACGCCTGCTATACCTTTGGCCCGATGGCGATAGCAAACCTACACTCGCCATTAACCTGGCGCGCTTAAGTCGCGGAAAGATGATCGGCGTACGTTACAACAAAGATTTTGACTGGGTTGGTGGCACCATAGCTTTCATGCGAAAGTAAAACCTTATACTAATCCGCTTGTATATTCGTATATAGATGTGAAATGTATTAAATTTGTGACATGAATATCCAGTTGATCATAGTAGCATTGCTTTTTGCCGGTGCAGTTTTTTATGTGAGCAGGTTGGTTTACAAAACTTTAACTGCGAAAAAAGGCTGTGGCACTAACTGTAAATGCGGTGTAGATTTTTCAAGTATTGATTCGCCTAAAACAGATAAATAGCACTTATCACTATTTCAAACCAATTATATTTTTAATAAAGATCATTAACTTTTAATGTCTAATAAACAGGTTTTTCAGACTGATACACCCGGCAGGTGGACTCGTTTTAAATGGCTTAGCCGTTTCCTGCTGATCGTTTTAGCCGCGGCTGTGGTGGCTTCAGCCATAACGGTTACTTCCAAGCAATATCCCCTTTTACCCAATTTAAATCCGGCCCCTAAAAAGTTGTCGAAGGAAGAATTGGAGCAATTAAAAAGATCAACCAAGTACAAAGATTTTAAGATAGATACCGAAAAATTAGGTTCGCTTAAACGAAAACTGCGTAAACATCAGCTGAAACACCCCAATAATAAAGACCGGTTAAACGTTGGGTTTTACCGCCCATGGGAAGCGCAGGCTTATTTTTCGCTGGCCGACCATATTGCCAGGCTGGATATGGTGGTAAGCGAGGGTTTTACCATTACACCCAACGCCGATACAGTAACCAGCAAGATTGATACTGGCCTTATCAATGTGATCAAAAAAACGCCGAGGCCGGTATTAATATCACTGACCAACTATATTAATTCTGATGCTTCGCATGGCGGTTTTGATAGCAAAGATGTTGATCGTATCATTAAAAATAAGCAACTGCGCACCACCTTTATAACCAGTGTTGCCCATCAATTAGTGAAGCATCATTTCCAGGGGGTGAACCTTGAATTGGATGAGATAAAAAACCGTAATGATAAAAATTACCTGGCTTTTGAGCAGGAGTTTTATGATATACTGCATCCGATGGGTTTATTGGTAACCACCAATGTAATACCCGAGGATGAGCAGTACGATATCGTTAAAATGCAGCATTTTAATGATTACCTGTTCATTATGGCTATTGATCAGCATAATGACGGCAGCAATGCAGGGGATATTTCGGATCAGCACTGGGTAGAAGAAATACTCGATAGAGTATGTTCAAAAATACCGAGCGAAAAAGTTATCCTTACCGTTGCCGGTGGTGGTTACGACTGGCCAGAGAGTAGCGTAGGTACACCGACAGGTTATCAGCAAGCTATCAGTACTGCAAATGAAAATCAGAGTAAGATTACTTTCGACCCAAATTCGGCCAATTTGCATTACACTTATACAGACAAGGACGAACTTGACCATACGGTTTACTTTACAGATGCGGCTACCAATTTTAACATCATCCGCATGGCGGATGACTGGGATACCGGTGGTGTAGCTTTATGGAGGCTTGGGGCGGAAGACCCTCGTTTATGGTCGTTTTTCCAGAAAAACCTGGCTATTGACTCTTTAAGAAAGACAGGGATCGACATAAAAAAACTGCAAACTGTTGGTTTAAATAACCGGATAGATTATGCAGGCGATGGCGAGGTACTTGACCTGGTGACCACACCGGATACGGGCCACATCAATGTATCTATGGATACGATTAATTATGCCATTACTGATCAGCATTACATTAAGCTGCCTACAAAATATGTGATCAGGAAATATGGTTATGCACCGGGTAAGATCGTTTTAACCTTTGATGATGGGCCCGATCCTGATTATACACCACGAATATTGGATATATTGAAACGTGAGCATATACCTGCTGCATTCTTTGTGGTAGGTTCAATGGCCGAAAAAAATATCCCTATTCTGCGCCGTGAATTTGAAGAAGGTTACGAGATTGGCAATCACACCTTTTTCCACCCGGATATATCCACAATCAGCTTGCAGCGGGTTAACCTGGAGCTGAACGCCACCCGTAAGCTGATCGAATCTGTTACCGGCAGAAGTACCATATTATTCAGGCCGCCATTTAACGCGGATGCTGAGCCACAGACATTGGCCGAGGTAATCCCGGTAGCCGAAAGCCGGAAACAAAGCTACATCACCATTGGTGAATCCATTGACCCATGGGACTGGCAGCCAGGCGTAACTGCCGATAGCATAGTTGCCCGTGCCATCAAACAAAAGGATGCCGGATCAATGCTGTTGCTGCATGACGCGGGCGGCGATACCCGCGAGGAAACTGTGAAGGCGCTACCGGCAATTATACATTACTTTAAAACTCACGGCTATACCTTTACCACCATTGCCGATGTATTGCACAAAAGCAAAGCCGAACTGATGCCGCCAATAAGGGACGATGCCAACAGCGGTATAATGGGTACGCTGTATGATATTTTTGTACAGGGTTTTTTCTATGGTAACTGGTTCCTGCTATACTTGTTCCTTTCTGCTATTTTCCTGGCGATAGGGCGTGTAGTGCTGATCGGCATTTTGGCAGTAAGGCAATATTATGAGGATAAAAAGGAAAAAGCCGAAAGACTCAGCAATGATCAGCTTTCACCGGTAAGTATTATAGTCCCGGCATATAATGAAGAGGTTACTGCGATAAAAACTATTCAGAGCCTTTTACAAACAGATTACCCTGTTTTCGAGATCATATTTGTTGACGACGGATCAAAAGATAAAACTTACGAGTTAGTGAACGCGGCTTATGGGCACCATCCTTTGGTTAAGGTGCTTACCAAGCCAAATGGCGGCAAGGCATCAGCACTTAACTTTGGTATCGGGCACGCGCAATATGATTTTACGGTTTGTATTGATGCCGATACGCAGTTGAAGACAGATGCTATTTATCACCTGATGACCTATTTTACGGATGATGAGATTGGCGCGGTTGCAGGTACGGTTAAGGTTGGTAACGAAACCAACATGATTACCCTATGGCAATCTATTGAGTACATTACGTCGCAAAATATGGACCGCCGTGCTTTTGATCTGCTTAATAGTATCACGGTAGTTCCCGGGGCTATTGGGGCCTTCCGCAAATCGGCTATTTCTAAAGCTGGCGGCTTTACCTACGATACCCTGGCCGAAGATTGCGATTTAACCATGCGCATATTAAAGCAAGGCTATATTATAAAAAATTGTGCCGAGGCTATTGCTTACACAGAAGCCCCCGAAACATTAAGCGCGTTACTCAAACAGCGTTTCCGCTGGAGTTTTGGAGTGATCCAAAGCTTCTGGAAAAACCGGAGTGCGCTATTCAACCCGAAGTATAAATTTTTCGGTATGGTGGGTATGCCTAATATCCTGATCTTCCAGATCATTTTGCCGCTATTCTCACCGCTGGCCGATCTGATGATGATCATCGGGCTATTCGGAGATAAGCCAGGGAAGATATTAACCTATTATGTAGCATTCGTACTGATCGATTTCTTGGTAGCTATTATTGCTTTCCGGATGGAAAAAGAAGATTACAAAAAGCTGGTATATATTATTCCGCAGCGTTTTATTTGGCGCCAGCTGATGTATTATATCCTGTTCAAATCCATGCGTAAGGCATTAAAAGGCGAACTTAGTGGATGGGGTGTACTAAAACGTACCGGTAACGTGAGTATGAAGGAGAAGAAGGTGGCGGAGGTCTGATTTTGGGTATTGAGTTCTGAGTTTTGAGTCAGAATTCCATTCGATTAAGTTTAAAAACTCACTCAAATTTATAACTCAATACTCATAACTTAAAACTCACAACTTCTCTAACAGGCAAACTGCATAAGCAACCACACCTTCCTGGCGGCCAATAAAGCCTAACTGCTCATTGGTGGTGGCTTTGATGGAAATATCTTCCTCGCTGATACTTGCAGCCTGGGCTATGTGGGTTTTCATAGCTGGGATATGCGGGTTTATTTTGGGCGCTTCCAGGCATACCATCGCATCTATGTTTCCGATAGACCAATCTTTTTCCTTTAGTAAACGGGTTACTTCCTGCAGCAATATCAAACTACTGATGCCTTTCCAGCGGTCGTCAGTATTTGAAAAGTGATAGCCTATGTCGCGCAGGTTTGCTGCCCCCAGCAGGGCATCGCATATAGCATGAAGCAATACATCGGCGTCTGAGTGACCGAACGCTCCTGAATGATGTTCCAAATTAACACCGCCTAAAACAAACGGGTGGCCTGCTTTTAACTGATGTACGTCAAAACCAAACCCTACCTTTATTTTACTCATTATTTACTGCCGAGATTAACCATTAGCGTGAACCTTAGGGTATTAGCTAATGGGCTGTTTTGCTGACTGGCGGCAATATAAGAAAAATCGAAAGCAAAAGATTGATATTTAAATCCTGTACCCAATGTCAGGTAGTGCAGACCGCCTTTGTTTGGGTTTTCATAAAAATAGCCAAGGCGCAGCGCGAATAATTTGTTATACCAATACTCAATACCCGGAGAAATGCTCACTTCCTGTAATTCTTCACTGAAACCACCTGGTGCATCTGTAAAGGAGCCGAAAATACCTGCCGGTACCGAAACATTATCGTCCTTACCTTTGATGACATTGCCATTAGCATCCCGTATAGGGGGTGTAGGGACAAGCAACTTATTAAAGTCGAGTGCAAAAACAAACTGGTTGAACTCGTCTATATTCAAAGTATTAGCGATGCCGAGCTTTAAGTTAGTGGGCAAAAAGTATTTTGTGCCGTCTTGGCTATAACTGATCTTCGAACCAATATTAGAGATATTAGTACCAAAAGCAAAAATAGCGTCACTACCAAACTCCTGTATTGGCTTTTGATAAAATAAGGATATATCGGCGGCAACCGCGTTTCCGGCTTTAATCTGCTGGCCCGACACAAAGGCTCCGTTAGACAGGCTTGAATGTATATACCGCAAAGTTAAGCCCAGCGAAAATTCATTGCCAAACTTACGTGCGAAAGAGCCATCAATAGAGAACTCATTTGGTGTATAAGTTCCCTCGTCATTCTGGTATGCATCCCTTCGTTCAATAGAACCGAGGTTAAAATACCGCAAAGAAGCACCAAACGTATTCCTATCATCCAATTTGTGCGCATAGGCTAAATAAGAAAGGCTCACATCGGGCACCAATTGACGCAGCCATGGGCTGTAAGAAGCTGCAAGAAGATCTTTGTCCTCTATAAAAGCAAGTTTTGACGGGTTCCAGTAGTTGGCATTTACATCTGGGGATATTGCAACACCCGCCTCACCCATCGCCCCTGAACGGGAATCGGGTGTTATTAACAGGAAAGGGACTGCGGTTGGTATCTGGCTCGAATTGGTACCATTTGTATTAGTTCCTCCGGGCCCGATCACCTGTGACAATGCCACAGATGGCAACAAAAATGTAAGATAAATGAAAATGTTAGTGACTTTCGAGTTAAAAAACTTCATCGGTGCAATTTAGTTTATATTTAAAAAATTATCTGCCCTTTAATAGCTTAATATTACAAAAGACATCTCATAGCATAACTTAAAGCTTATCAATTTAATACTAAAATCAAATTAATGTAACTCAATGCCGGGTTTTACGTTTAAAGGGAAACAAAGGTTTATCCTTTTTTGTAAATTAATGTGCCAACTGAGTTTAATTATTAATTCATTTTTTTTAAATTTACCCATAAATAATAAGTAAAAATATGAAAATACTTTTTACGAGAACTGCTTTAGTGCTGTTTGGTTTAGGAGCCCTGTTAAGCAGCTGCAGTAAACGTCCCCAGTCGACAAAAACCGGGATAACCTATAATGACAAATCCAACGGCGGTTACGAGCGATTCAGAAACACACACCCAGCTCCAGGGCCGGGCTTAGTTCCGATAGAAGGTGGTACATTCGTAATGGGCGGAAGTGCTGACCAGGACGTAACCTTTGATTACAATAATGTGCGCCGCAGAGTGACCGTTCCTTCATTTTATATGGACGAAACTGAGGTAGCTAACCAGGACTGGCTTGACTACTTGCACTGGATAAGTGTAACCTTCCCTGACGATCATGAATATTATTATAATGCCCTGCCCGATACTTTGGTATGGCGCAGACCTTTATCCTATAATGAACCCTATGTAAATAACTACTTGCGTCACCCCGCATTTCAGGATTATCCGGTAGTTGGGGTAAGCTGGGACCAGGTGCAGGATTATTGCAGCTGGAGGACAGACAGGATGAACGAAAATATATTGCGCGAAACAGGAAGGTTAGCAACCTGGAAAGATGCATCGGGAGCAGGAAAGGGCAAAGGCAAAGCCGCTACTCCGGCACCTGCTAACAAAGATCCTTTCAATACAGATATCTATTTGAACGGTCAGTACCGCGGACAGGGGATTGATGGTAAAAAAATGCTTACCGACATCAGCCCCAACGCTAAAATTGTAACTGACGGCAAGGGTAAAGGTGGTAAACCGCTAAGACCAGTACGTATAGAAGATGGTATATTGAAACAAGGCTACCGCCTACCGACAGAAGCAGAGTGGGAATATGCTGCTTTGTCTTTGATCGGTAACACTCAATTTGAAAATATTGATAACAACAAAGTTTATCCATGGAATGGCATGGGCGTACGCTCGGCTAAACAAAAAACCCGCGGATTAATACTGGCTAACTTTAAACGCGGAAGCGGAGACAACATGGGTGTTGGTGGTTATTTGAATGATAAAGCCGAAATAACAGCCCCTGTAAGATCATACCAGCCTAATGATTTTGGTTTGTATCAAATGGCCGGCAACGTTGATGAGTGGGTGATGGATACTTACCGCCAAACTTCATTTGAGGAGTTTGAGGATTTCAACCCTTTCCGTGGTAACGAGTATGCCAATAAGAGACTGACCGATCCCGCAAAAGGCTTAATTGCCAAGGATAAATACGGTAAGCCTATTAAGGATGCTGCACCATCAGGTAAGAAGATGAAATATAGTGATCTGCTTGCAACACAGGCAGCATTAAATGCCCCACCAGCAACAGGAACTGCTGCAACCGGAGCAACAACTAATCCTGCTGCGGCCACCGGCCTTCCTGTTGTGAAAAATTCTTTGGCAGGCAAACCATACAATCCTGATTTTAGGGGTGCGCTTGACTCTGTAAACTCATCATTATATGGCACTACTACTTTAGTTAACGACCACTCGAAAGTTTACAAAGGCGGTTCATGGAACGATATGGCCTACTGGTTAAACCCTGCAACACGCCGCTTTATGGACGAAGATGAATCGAGTGCTGAAGTTGGTTTCCGCTGCGCCATGACAATGGTAGGCGCACCTGAAATAAATCCATCAGGCAAACCGCACTATAGTATAAAGAAAGCGAAAGACTTTAAGGCTAAATAAATATCCTTTAACAAACAAAAAAGGTGTTCCGAAAAACGGAGCACCTTTTTTGTTTGTAGAGACGCGATACTTCGCGTCTTAAATTATGAAAACACATAAGGAGACACAAAGTATTGCGTCTCTACGAGAAGATTAAAAGCACCTGTCCCTTTTCCACCTTATCACCTGGTTTTATTTTTATCGTTTTAATGGTTACGTCGGCAGGGGATTTAATGATGTTTTCCATTTTCATAGCTTCCAGTATAAACAGGTTATCACCCTTTTTTACTTCGCTCCCCTCACTTACAAATAATTTAAGCACCAACCCCGGCATGGGGGCCTTTAGTTCACTCACCTTTGCGCTGTTCAGGCTGCTTAATCCCAACTGATCAAGCAAAATATCAAACTGATCCTTTGCAGCAATCGTGTATATATTGCCATTTACTTTTATCTCAGCTGTTTTAGCTTCACGGTCAAAGCTGATCACTTCAGCATTATAAGATCGCAGGTTATTAATGATATGATAGGCTGATGCGTTCAGCAGTTGAATATCCGCAACTATTTTTTCGCCATTGATCAATAGTTTATCATTGCCTTTTTCAATCTTATAATTACGGCGATCATTTACTTTTAATTGGAGCATGGGTGTTAGAGATTGGAGATTATTAATATTGTGTTTGTTTTTAATTGAATTAATGAGCTTGCTACGCTGCGGTTAGTTAATTAGAGATTAGGCCTAAAATCGGAAAAGTTATTAAGATTTATATAATAATATTCATTGTGTATTAAGCAACTAATCACTGATCTCTAATTAACTAATCTCTACTACTGCGTCAATACATACTGTGTCATATTAGCGCCCATTTTTAAGGCTTTTATACGTGTTTCCTGGGTATCGCCTGCATAGGTGCCATAATCCTCCCATCCATTGCCCAGGTCACATTCGTAGTCGTAAAAACAAACCAGTCTGCCTTTATAGATCAAGCCAAAACCTTGCGCACGTTTGCCATCATGTTCATGCACTTTGGGCAAGCCATTAGGAAAATCGTACTTCTGATGATAGATAGGGTAGTTAAGCGGTAATTCAACAAAATCAAGTTCAGGAAAAACCCTTTTCATTTGCGGCCTGATAAATTTATCCAGCCCGTAGTTATCGTCGATATGCAAAAAACCGCCACCTGTCAAGTACTTGCGCAGGTTACTGGCTTCCTGGTCTGAGAAGATCACATTGCCGTGCCCGGTCATGAAAATAAAAGGATAATTAAATATCTCGGCACTGCCAACTTCAACCACTTCATCTTCCGCCTGGAAATTCGTTTTCAGGTTCTCGTTGCAAAATTTAATGAGATTAGGCAAAGCTGTCCTGTCGCCATACCAATCGCCGCCGCCGTTATACTTTAGCTTGGCCATTTTATAGGTCGGCGCGTTAAAACTGCTCAAACAAAGTAAAGCGGCAACAGCTATTAATGAAATAGTTCTCATACGCGGTTTAAAAAGTTTACTTCGAAACAAGCTTCCAAAGCAGCCGTCTCAGTTCTTAAACGACTTTCTCCTAAAGTTATGGCTTTAAAATCAAAATTTATGGCATCGGCTATTTCTTTTGGTGTAAAATCACCTTCGGGGCCTATCAATATCAAATAGCTGCCTTGTGTTTTAAGCTGATCTTTTAAAGCAGCTTTATCTCCGGGCTCGCAATGGGCGATAAATTTCTGCCCATCAAATGGCCTTGCCAGTAGTTTACTTAAAGCCACAGGTTCATTTAAAACAGGGTGATACGCCTTGATAGATTGTTTGATAGCGGCAGTGATGATCTTGTTTAACCGGTCAACCTTAGCCTCCTTACGTTCGGAGCGCTGTGATATGATCAATGATATTTCATCAATACCTATTTCTGTGGCCTTTTCTAAAAACCATTCCAGGCGTTCGATATTTTTTGTTGGGGCAACGGCTATGTGCAGATAATGGTTTCTTTTATTAAACTCTTTTTGTACCGAAATAATTTGAAGCTGTGTTCTTTTGGGATGGGCGTCTGTTATAGCGGCAGTATAAAAATTGCCTTTGCCATCGATTAGTTGCACCTCGTCTCCTGGTTGCAAACGCAATACTCTAATGCCGTGCTTGCTTTCCTCCTCATTCAGAAAGTAGGTTGAGGATGCAGCGTCAATATCGGGCGTATAAAAGAGTTGCATTTACGGGT
>JABDFM010000078.1:11573-11691 GCA_013286565.1 Bacteroidota bacterium | reverse complement strand
GCCGCCTTTTCACACTTGCTTCACTTTTCTTACTCTCTATTTACGGCTGTAATCACCACGACAACAGTAATGTTTATAGTAATAAGCGCAACCCCGATGATCATAATGTTAAAATACA
>JABDFM010000078.1:0-11563 GCA_013286565.1 Bacteroidota bacterium | reverse complement strand
TAATTATACAAGGGATGATTCTGTACAATTACGCGATTTCGCCAGCTTTATAAAACCTGACAGCTTAACAAACCCTCATGCTCAGCACGTTGACCCTGGCTATGGGCGGGTATTCAATGCGATGTCAGTTGATCTCGACAGTGACGGAACTAATGAAATAATATGTCTGCTGGGCTGGGATGTCTATTACCCGGTATTATGCGTGTTTAAGCAGGAAGAAGGGGAATGGTTTCTGGTCTATAAGGAAGATATAAGCACAGTTAGGGGATCATCACCTTTGTATGTCACCAATAATTTCTCCAAGAACAAGGTGTTTTATTTAAAGTATGTAGACGCTTACGGCAGCGGTGTCTATGAAGATCGATGGAGTTTTTATAAGCTGATCAACAACCGGGTTTATAAATGTCTTGACCTGCTCAATGAAGCACAAGGAGTTGGTGGGATTAGGATAAATGAGGAAGTGAAAGCGAGTTTCGAGTTTAGTGGTGATGATACTGATAGAATATGGGTTGGATATAAATATAATTTTTCTCCCGGTTTTCTTGACGGCAAGTGCTGCGATTGCTGTTCAAATGAAGATGTCCCGCTGATAGCGGGAGATGGGAGTGTGAATTATAAGTGGGATAAGAAAAGTCTAACTTATAAGCTTGACATTCAGTCCTATCAAAATCAAATTGACGATTTGACAGCAGAAAAAATAGCATGTTTTGGAACAACAGTTGAGGATACAGTTTTTGTAAAGGCTTTTAAAACCCAAATAGACGACAAACTTAAAACCGGTACACCGTTACAAAAAAAACTTCTGAAAAGATATATGGCGATGGTAAAGCGGGATAAAAGCTCTTCACGATAGCGCCTCAAAATCGCATCTCGTAAATCCAAAATCCCAAATAATTATCCCCATTTTTGTCTGTGCCCTCAACAGACCATATCCGCAAAGCATTTCCGCATGAGCCTACCGGGCAGCAGCTGGAATTATTCAACCGTCTGCACACCTTTTTATTAAGCGATAACGGCTATGAGTGCTTCATCATGAAGGGTTACGCCGGTACAGGTAAAACGACAGTATTGGGCGCGTTGGTAAAAGCGCTGAAGCATTATAATTATAAATCCGTGCTGCTGGCACCAACCGGACGGGCGGCTAAGGTAATTACCAACTATTCGGGCCGTAAGGCTTTTACTATTCATAAACGCATCTACCGTAAAAAATCAGCGCTCAATATTGATGACGCGTTCAGGCTGGCGGATAATTTGGCTGTGGATACGCTGTTTATTGTGGATGAGGCTTCGATGATCTCGGATGAGTCGGCAGGCAATATGCGCGAAACTTTGCTGCACGATTTGGTGAGCTATGTGTACAACACCAAAAACTGTAAGCTGATGCTTGTGGGCGATACAGCACAATTGCCGCCTGTGGGAGCTGATTATAGCCCGGCTTTGGATTTGGGCCTGATGAAAACCACCTTCGCGCTGGATATTTTTAGTTTTGAGCTGACGGATGTATTGAGGCAGGGGAAAGATTCCGGCATACTGTATAATGTAACCGCCATGCGAGATATTATCCGGCAGGGAAAAGTGGCAACCCCACGCATCATCACCAAAGGATACAAGGATGTGTATCGCATGACGGGCGAACGGCTGGAGGAGGGCCTTAATTATGCTTACAACAAATACGGGCATGATGGTACGCTGATCGTTTGTCGGTCCAACAAAAACGCCAATCTGTATAACCGGCAGATACGCGGACGTATTTTGCTGCGCGAGGAAGAGATCACCGGCGGCGACCAGGTAATGGTGGTGCGCAACAATTATTTCTGGCTGCAGGAGCAGGAAGAAGGCAGTACCGGCTTTATTGCCAATGGGGATATAGCCCGTATCAAAAAAGTGCGCCGGTTTGAGGAAATGTACGGTTTTCGCTTCGCAGATGTGCAGCTGGAGTTTATTGATTACGCCGAAGACCCGGTACTGGACTGTAAAATACTACTGGATACACTCTATTCAGAAGCCCCGGCATTGGTACCGATAGACCAGAAACGTTTCTTTTTGGAAGTGATGAAAGATTACGATCATATCGCCAGCCGCAAAGCCAAACTGGATGAACTGAAGCTGAACCCCTACTATAACGCCCTGCAAATAAAATTCGCCTATGCGGTTACCTGCCATAAGGCGCAAGGCGGCCAATGGGATGCTGTATTTGTAGATCAGGGTTACCTGACGGAAGATATGATCAATATGGATTTTTTGCGGTGGTTCTATACCGCCTGTACAAGGGCGAGCAAGGAATTATACCTTGTGAATTTTAACGACCGGTTTTTTTCGAAAGAAGTTACAGATTAACACTATAGCTATCGTAATCATGTTATTTATGCTGAATGTTTGGTTTGCAAAATCATCACCGGGTACTCATCCTGATGATACACCGGGCAAACTGCTACCTGTTGCTGTTTAGTAAACAGGCTGATCACCTTTATTTTTAATAAAGCCAAAATAAAAAGCGGGCCATAATATATATATCTTTTTGACATGCGCCTGGGCTCTTTCGCCAACCGGATGAACCATTCTAAACCCAGATCGATCCAAAATTTAGAAGGACGCTTAATTGTCATTGCATAAAAATCAAAAACCGCACCTATGGGGCAAATGATCTTTACATCTAATAGCTCCTTATGTAAGTAAGACCATTTTTCTTGTTTTGGGGCAGTCATACCCACAAATAAAACATCCGGCTTAAACGCGTTAACCGCGTTGACCATATCCTCATTATCTTGTTCGGTAAATTGATCTTTAAAAGGAGGAGAATAAACACCAACTTTGATATGGGGATATTCCTTAGCCATGCGTTTCTTAATGGCTTCTAATATTCTGTCAGCCGAGCCTAAATAAAAACAGCTTCCACCCTCTGCGTTTAATTTCTTAAGCAAATGCTGGTGCAGATCATACCCTGTAGTTTTCTTTACCTTTTCGCCTCTCAGCATCTTGATCATCGCCACAACCCCGATCCCGTCAGGAAGTAAAACATCCGACCCCATTAACGCATTTTTAAAATCTTCATCCTTTTCAGCCACCATATAGGAGTATTGATTGATGGTACTGATAAGGCATTTAGAATTAAGCATTAACTCATCAAGACTGCAATCCAATACAGAATAGTCAAGTATCTTGACCGTTGGATTGCTGAATAATGTTTTAAAAGTAAATGCTGACATAGGAATTTGCTCTATATGTAAATTATTATACAAATATCCGGCCCATAATAATTTTAAGTCCAAACCGACACCGTTAAGGGTGTTTTTGTTAAATAACACTTAAACATCCGGGGTCACTGTAAAAAAAATTCCCCAATTAGTGTAATGTATACGCATTGTTAATGTTTATTGTTTAAAACGAGGCCACCGCCATATACAGGATAAACGAATTAAAATCATTGTTTACAGAGACAGAGATGCTTTTAAATTCAATAAAGGGGGCTCCGATGGAGCCTAACGATCTAATTATCCATTTCTCTATAAACAGGGTGCTCATCCTGAGCATTTTTATTTTTTAACATTAACCATTTAAACTCCATAGGAGTAACCTGTTTATAGAAAATGGCATATCCCCCGCTTAGGCTCCATCGGAGCCTCCTGAATCCAGGTTATTTCAATGCGTTTGCCTTACAGTTATATAAACCCGATACAACCCTAACCAAATAAATCAGCATATTTGGATATGAAACCTGTCGCAAGAATTTTTACCGCTTTGCTGATCGTATTACTATGCTCATCATGGGGTTTCTTTGCGCATCGCCGTATCAACCGCATCGCGGTGTTTACCCTGCCGAAAGGAATGGCGCGTTTCTACCAAACCAATATTGATTTTATTACCGAACATGCCGTTGATGCGGATAAACGCCGTTATGTGGATTCGTTGGAGGCACCGCGGCATTTTTTAGATGCCGATCACTACGGTAAAAGGCCATTTATGAAACTACCCGTAAAATGGAAAGAAGCGGTAAAAAAATATACAGAAGATTCCCTAAAGAAATACGGCACCGTTCCCTGGGAAATCCAATACCAGTATTACCGCCTGGTGGATGATTTTAAGAGCCATGATACGACTGATATCCTGAAAACATCGGCCAACATCGGTCATTATATTGCCGACGCTCATGTGCCCCTGCATCTCACAAGAAACTATAATGGCCAGCTAACGCACCAGGACGGCATCCATGCACTATGGGAAAGCCGCCTGCCGGAGTTGTTCAGCGACCACTATAATTACAATGTTGGCACAGCCCGGTATATTGAGAACCCCTTGAACGAGGCTTTTAAAATTTGTCGTACCTCATTTAAATGCGTGGATTCGGTGCTGCGGTTTGAGCGGATGCTGAACAGCTCTTTTCCGCAGGATAAGAAATACGAAATGGTAAAGCGTGGTAATAAAAACGTAAAGGATTATTCAATCGCTTATGCCAAAGCTTATAATTCCATGCTAAAGGGGATGGTTGCGCGCAGGATGCGTTCGGCCATATTGGAGGTGGGCAGTTTTTGGTATTCAGCCTGGGCGGATGCCGGGCAGCCAGATTTGAATAGGCTGATTGACAAGCCGATGTCAAGAACGGAAAGAAAAAAGATACAAAGAGAAGGTGCTTTGTATAGGTCAGGGAAAATAGTAGCTTTATCTAATTGATATGATAAGAAAAAAAGCAGCCAGCATCACTGATAAGAAAAATATCATCAGGTGGCGCAGTCATGAACCTACCCGGCTGGAAACCTTCAGCGATGCGGTATTCGCGTTTGCCGTTACCTTGATCATTGTTTCGCTCGAAGTACCGAAAACCTTTGACGAGCTTTTTGAAACGATGAAGGGTTTTGTAAGTTTCGCGGCTTGTTTTGGGTTGCTTTTCCTGATCTGGAACAGCCAGAATATTTTTTTCAGACGCTTCGGGTTAGCCGATAGTTATATCACTTTCCTCAATGGTGTCCTTCTTTTTATGGTGCTGATCTATGCTTACCCGCTAAAATTCTTATTCACATTGGTTTTCTCGGCAGATGGCACTTATCTCGACCACGGACAAATGCTACCCATGATAAAAGAGATGCAGGTCCCCACCCTGATGTATATATATGATGCCGGGTATATTATCATTTACATGCTGTTTTATTTCATGTACAGGCATGCTAAAAACAAAGCAGCGCATTTGGAGCTAACTGAATACGAATTATTTGAAACCCAAACCCAGATGAACGTTAATTTATTAAGCGCCATGATAGGGTTGATCGGTATAATAGCCACTTTTGTCCTGCCTGACAAAATAAAAGGCACATCGGGGTTTATTTACTTTTTAATCCCCCTTGTCTATTTTATCTGGTTCACCTACAGAAGCAGGAAAAGCAAAAAAATATTCGGGGTTAGCGGGTAGCCGCTTTTTTAGATGAGCTGTTTTTCAATCCCGCAATAATTGGAGGGATAATGGAAACCAAAATAATGGCTATTCCCACTAAAGAAAAATGAGCCTTAAAAAACGGCACATTCCCCAATAAATAACCTGCAAACAGGAATACAATGATCCATGAGGCTCCGCCTATGATATTGTAAAGACTATATCTTAAAAACGGCATCCGCCCCACCCCTGCCACAAACGGCGCTATTGTCCTGATGATGGGCATAAAACGACTGAATATAACGGCCTTGCCACCATGCCTGTCAAAAAACGCTTTGGTTTGCAGGTAATAATCAAGTTTTAATATCTTATTTTTCTCTTTAAATACCTTTGGCCCGAGATAATTACCGAGGAGATAATTTACGGTGTTACCGGTAAATGCGGCCACTATTAATATAAGGGCAAGGATATAAATATTTAGCCCGGTATCTCCGGCGGCTATTAACGCCCCCGCTGCGAAAAGCAACGAATCGCCGGGTAAAAACGGGGTGACCACAAAGCCTGTTTCAGCAAAAATGATCACAAATAATATCAGGTAAGTTAACGCGTGGTACTGACTTATAATGGTTGACAAGTGCTTGTCAATATGCAGGATAAAGTCGATAAGGCTTTTTAGTACTTCCAATTTTTTCTAAATTTTGCCCAAAAATAAAAATAAAACCCGGATTACCGGTTGGTTACTACACCGGCGCCAAATGCCAGGCTATCCGTAGTATGCCCCACCAGGCCATAAGCGTAAAGTGTGTAGGCCCGGCCATCCTGTATTACAACGTTTGGATGATCTTGTACAATACTTGTTGACCCTGTAAGGAATATCTGGAAATCATAAGTACCCGCCGGCAGTTGTACAAATGGCGTCTGTTTTAAATATTGCACATTTGTAAATGGAATGGAGGCGGTGCCATTGATCACCACATCAAGGCCGGATGAACGCGGGGATAAATTTATAAATCTTAATTTACCACTGCCGACTGTGGGCAAATTAGCCGTATCAACTGTTAAAACCCTGGTTACGCTGCTGTCGCCTGTTAAACCTGTTAAAAATAGGGTGTATTTAAAATTAGGCTTCAAAATATCATCCATATTAAAGATGTTCCCGGTTGAGATAACTGTTTGTGTCTGAGTTAGAGTTTGGGATGGCCTGATCTGAAACGGCGTATCGATCGAGCTAAGATAAAAGTACCCCGATGCTGATGGGTATATAAAGGATGACTTATTATAGATCTTAAAATCAATGTAAAGATCAACGGGGCCAAGGTTTGGGCTTAAATTGATAACCTGGTATTGTACATTTAATGTTGATGGACTGACAGTTGATTTACCACAGGATGAAATAAATGGCATAACCACAAAAATGCCGGCAAACAACGAAAGAAAAACCGACAAACCAATATTATTCTTGCTGATCATTTTAATAATCATCTAATTATACACGTTAAAGCCAATACCCAATGCCGAATTACCTGTTCCATTTAATTTACCATACGAATAAAAGGTATAGGAATAACCAGGGGTCAAAGCAATATGTCCGCTTATAATTGGCGTAGCTGAACCCGTTTGATAGATACTTATGGGCTTTAATCCGCTAACCCCAACCAATTGAAAACCGCTTACCGATTTAAAAGGCACATTAGTAAATTTAACCGTATCGCCAACTGCCAAATCAAAGTTAGTGGTACCCGGTGATGCGTTTACAAACCGTACGTAACAGTTAGTGGTAGCAAGGGTATCGGGTACGGCCAGCAATACATCTTTGGTTGAAAATGAGTTGACCAGTGTGCCATCTGTAATAAATAATGAATAATCCCCTGCCGAATCCAGTTTCAACGGTATGCTAAAAAGTGTTTGAACCGTATTTGTAACCGGGTTAAATAATTTTTTTACCTGGTAATTTTGTTGTCCGTCCGTCACGCTAAAATAACCGGATGAACCTGCGGGGTATAGATTTGAATTATTATTGAGCCTGGTACCGTTCAAATAAAAATTCACCGTATCGGTAGATGCATTAACGATATTCAGAAAAGCAGTTGAAGTAACTGTTGGCGTGTCGTTATTTTTTTTACAGGCCGATAAACCTACAATGGCAGCAATAAAAAACAGTAGCAGTAACCTCGTATTCATATTAGCTTTAAATGGTATTATAACTTGTAATACCCTGTTTTGTTATCAGGATGAACAAAAAAGTCCGGTTTTTACACCGGACTCTGGATTTGGATTTATAATTTAAGTTTACAACTTAAGCATAACTATTAAGCATTACCGGCATTACCAGCATCAGCACGTCTTCATTAACGTCGCCGTTTTGTGGTAATAATAACCCCGCACGGTTAGGAGTCGACATTTCGAGCATCACTTCTTCGCTGCTCAAATTCTTTAACATTTCTATCAAAAACCTGGCATTGAAGCCAATTTCCATATCCTCGCCATCATACTGGCAGCTTAAACGCTCGTGGGCCTCATTAGCAAAATCAATATCTTCTGATGAGATATTCAGTTCGCTGCCGTTGATCTTTAATCTTACCTGGTGGGTGGTTTTATTGGCATAAATAGCTACACGGTTCAATGAGCCTAAAAATGACTGACGGTCGATGGTCAGTTTGTTCGGATTATTTTGCGGGATCACTGCTTCGTAATCTGGGTAACGCTCATCTATCAAACGGCAAACCAAATTGATATTGCCGAATTTAAAGAAAGCGCTGGTACTGTTATACTCAACCGAAACATTTACATCCTCAGATGGTAATGCCGATTTAAGCAGGTTCAAAGCTTTTTTAGGCAGGATAAACGATGTTGTACTCCCTGCCTTAGCATCCAGGCGGCGATAACGCACCAGTTTATGCGCATCGGTAGCCACAAAGGTGATATACTGGCTTGATAACTGGCAATATACGCCTGTCATAGCTGGCCTAAGCTCATCATTACTTACTGCAAATATGGTTTTGTTAATAGCCTCTGCCAATACCGATGCCGGTAAGTTTACAGACGACGCATTTTCAACAACCGGTATCTTCGGGAAATCCTCACCATTCTCGCCGCTCAGTTTGTATTTACCATCACCCGCGTTTATTTCGATGGCGAAAGTATTATCATCGATATTGAAAGCAATAGGCTGCTCTGGCAATGATTTTAAAGTATCCAGTAAAATACGCGATGGTATAGCTATGCGCCCGTTCTCCTTAGCTTCAACTGTTAAAGACGTCGTCATGCTGGTTTGCAGGTCGGTTGCCGAAATGGTTAAGTTTCCATCCTTTATCTCGAACAAAAAGTTCTCCAGTATAGGCAATACGGTACTATTGCTTAAAGCGCCGCTCACAGACTGCAATTGCTTGAGTAATGTTGATGTAGAAACAATAAATCTCATATAGAAAATAGTATTAATCAACCAAAAGTATAAAATTTAATGAGCATACTTTCGCTTGCGGATATAATGTTGAAAAATAGCAAATATTAACACAAAAGCCAAAGGGATAACATTATTTATTACCTGCCAGTACAATTTTTGGCTGCGTACCAGCGCCCTATCCAGTAGCCGTATCTGTATCTCTTTTGTACGCAGTGCGATAAGGCCCGAATCGTCCGTCATGTAGTCGGCAATATTCAGTAAGAGGTTCTTGTTGCCATAGCTTTGCTGGGTGTAATGGTCGTAACCCAGTGGGTATGGCGAGCCATCGCTGGCTACCTGGTTCTTAAACACATCTCCATCGCTGATGACGATCATCTTGGTGGGCTTGCTTTCGGGTAATGACTCTATCTTCTCGGTCAAACCCTCTGGCAATGGTCTGTTCAAAAAGTCCGACTTAAATTTACCCTCCAATAATACCCCAACCGTTTTTGGCGGATTAAGGAACGCTTTTGGATCGGGCTCCTGTTCAACAGCCTGCAGCGAGAGCAGATAAGGCGCGTTAAACTTTTTATTATAAGGCGACGAAGTAAGCAGGATAGTTTTCTTAATGCCTTTTACTGCTAAAGTATCTATAGTGCTCACAAATTCCATTTTAATACCATCCAGATTCTTCACTACCGGGTGCTTGGATAATGGCATTATCACCGGGTAAAATAACCAGGGTACATTTTGTATTTGCGATTGCCCGCCCACATTGCCGGTACTTAGTGGTATCTGCGCAGCGCTTACATCAGCTATCAAATCGTAATTGATGCGCACACCATACACAAATAGCTGGTCGTCTAAATTTAATTGTTTGGGGAATGATAACTGCTCGCCACCATGCCCGCGCAGGCTATCCAGTTCGGCGCTTACCTGGTCAATGGTCCATAGTACCCGTCCTCCACGCATTACAAACTGGTCGAGCTTAAATTTCTCCAGTTCGGTAAATGGTTTATCTGGTTTGGGTATTACCAGCAGTTTGAGCTTTTCAAGCATTGCGAAAGGAATAGTTTTCAGATCTACCCTGTCAATCTCAAACCCATCCGACAGGGTCTTCATGGCATCATTCAATTGCAGGTCGGTTAACTCGCTATGCCCCTCTGTAAAGCCTATGCGTGGTTTACCCCCGCTTGCTACTTTTTTTATGGCTGATGTAAAAGCATATTCCAGGTTCTCAATCGAATTATTCAACTGCTCTGCATCTGACAGGCCTATCCGGGTCAATATTAAATTTACCACCAGGCTTTTATCACCTGCCTGCACCAAAGCTTCCGGGAAAATGATCTTTTGCGACAAGCCGTTATCCGTTTTCACACTCAGGTTCTGTGCCTTTATGCCTTGTGCATCCAGGCTGTCATACATTTGCTTTTGCTGATCAGGCGATAGTTTTTTGATCTGCTCCAATGGGTCAACAAATTCAAATTCAAGGTGGCTGTTGCTGTACGATTTTAGGTCGAGCAGCATATCACGGGTTTCGCTTTGCAGCCTTTTCATGCCCCCCGGCAGGTTATCGCCATTTAAATACACGGTGACCTTTATAGGTTTGGTAAGGCTATCCAGTATGCCACGACTTATTTTTGAAATGGTATAACGTTTCTCTGTAGTAAAGTCAAACCGGGTAAAGGTCATTGATGCAATAAGGCCCACAAGAATGATCACCGCCAAACCCCTTAGTAAACCTTTAATGTCTGCTGTTTTTTGTCTTTGTATTTTGATCACCAGCAGCGTTACCCATATAAAAAAAGCACTTAGGCACACAAAATAACCCAGGTCGCGGGTATCCAGTACTCCCCTGCTTACGGATTGGTAATGCTCGGTAATGCCCAAATGCTGCAAGCCTAAGTTTTGCAGGGATAAAAGGGTGCTTAATGAATCGAACCCGCTATAAAAGAAGAACGACAGAAATACAGCTATGGTAAATGCGATGATCTGGTTCTTGCTTACCGACGAAGCAAATAACCCAATAGCTGCAAAGCCCGAACCCAACAAAAATAAACCGATATAAGAACCAATAACCGCCCCGGTATCGATATTGCCCTGTGGCGTACCTAACTGATAAACTGAATAGTAATAAACCAGCGTAGGGATCAATGCAAAAAGCACCAGCAGCAAACAGGCGAAGAATTTACCCAACACGATCTGTACATCGGTAAGGGGGCGTGTGAGCAATAGTTCAAAAGTTCCTTCTTTCCGTTCCTCGGCTAATGAGCGCATGGTAATGGCCGGGATCAAGAACATGAACAGGTATGGCGCTGTGCTGAAAAGACTATCCAAACTGGCATAGCCGTAATCCAGGATACTGGAATCGGGGAATACCCATAAGAATAAGCCTAACACCAATAAAAATACGCCTATAGTAACATAGGCGACCAGCGAACTGAGGTAAGAAGTAATTTCTTTCTTTAAAATGCTATACACTATAAATATGGGCTGTTAACCGCCGAAATTACAATATTATTCGCTAATGCGAAAAGGGATTATGGGGTTGGAAGGTTGAAATGTTGGAAAGTTGAAATGTTAACCTGTTATCATCATAAACTTCACAACCTTATAACCCAAAACGATAGGCGAGTCTGATGCCGGTTTGCCTTAGCTGGTTGCTCCAGCTTTCGTACCTGAAACTGATATCTACCCCCTGCTTATCATTTACAGGAAGTCTTTTTCATAGATATCAATTATTCTTAAAGTATTTCTTTTGTCTGTCCGTCCGTTTTTTAGGCCCACTCTCTTTAGACAAAAGCGGACGCTATTGATGC
>JABDFM010000077.1 GCA_013286565.1 Bacteroidota bacterium | reverse complement strand
GCAATATCAGGGTGCAGGGTTAAAAACGATCGGTCATATTCGTCCGCCTCAACCACCACGATATTATTATCACCAAACAGCACATTGCTATTATAATTGGATGCTATCCCTCCTAAAAACGCAGAGCAATCCGTACCAGAATCCTTCAATATATGCGCCACCATACATGAGGTGGTAGTTTTGCCATGTGTACCACCCACAGCAATGGTGAACATACTTTTGCTGATGAGACCCAATACCTGCGAGCGCTTAAACAGCTCAAAACCCTTATTACGGAAGAAATTAAGTATGGCAGAATCTTTTGGAATTGCAGGCGTATAAATAACTAATGTGCAAGCATCAGGAGTTTGGAAACTTAGTGGTATCCAATCCTCGCGGTCATCAAAAATTATTTGTATGCCCTCATTGTGTAACTCATTGGTTAGGTCGGTTGCAGTTTTATCATAACCACAAACAATACAGCCCAGGTGCTTAAAGTACCGTGCAAGACCACTCATGCCTATGCCCCCGATACCTACCAGGTAAACCCGTTTTATGTTTTGCAGTTCCACTTTATTTAATTCTTAATTTTGTCTGAACCATGATTCTCCTGATCAAAGGATTAACATGATTATAATCATTTACTTATCTCAAAAACTTCCTTTGCAATAATTTCATCCGCATTGGGCAACGCCAGTTTGTTGATATTGTCGCTTAATGTCTTTTTCTTTTTTTCGTCATTTAAAAGCAGCAAAGCCGCATCTATTAAGTCGTTCACGGCTTTCCTGTCGGCCACATATATGCAGGCTTTGTCATTTACAAGGGCCTTGGCATTTTTGGTCTGATGATCTTCGGCAACATTAGGCGAGGGCACCAATATCACCGGTTTACCAACCAAACATAACTCGGCGATAGTACCGGCCCCGGCCCTTGAGATGATAATATCCGCGGCCGCATAAGCAAGGTCCATCCGGTTTAAAAACTCCATTGCGCGGATATTGGATTGATAATTATCTCGCAGCTCAGCTTTTATTTCTGCGAAATAGTACCTGCCTGTTTGCCATATCAATTGCACATCGGCAGCAGCAATTTTATCAAGGTTGGCCATCACACTTTTATTCAATGTCCGCGCACCCAAACTGCCCCCTATTACCAGGATGGTTTTTTTATCAGGCAATAGCTTAAACTCTTCAAAAGCGTCTGCCCGCTTGTCTTTAATATCAACTGATTCCCTGCGGACCGGGTTACCTGTTTTTACAACTGTCCCGGCAGGGAAAAACTGTTCCATGCCATCAAAAGCGACACATATTTTTTTTGCCTTTTTGCCCAATCTTTTGTTGGTTACACCTGCATAGGAATTTTGTTCCTGTATCAGGTATGGAACCCCTTTCATAGAAGCCGCATACAATAATGGCCCCGAAGCGTACCCACCCACACCAACTGCCGCATCGGGCTTAAAATCATTGATGATCCTGATCGATTTAATTACACTGCCTAACAATTTGAACGGGAACATTAGATTTTTCCAGATCGATTTACGCTGTATGCCCTGTATGTTTAATCCTATGATGGGGTAACCGGCTGCGGGTACCCTTTCCATTTCCATCCTTCCCCTGGCTCCCACAAATAATATCTCGGTGGTAGAATCTATTTTCCTTAAAGCATTGGCAATGGCAATAGCCGGGAAGATATGTCCTCCTGTCCCTCCTCCGCTAATGATTATACGTTTTCCTGATTTCACCGATTTATTATTTTGATTACACCAACTATTTTCGACCATGGTCCATGGACTATAGACAATGGACTTTTTTCTTTTATCTACGCTACAGCTACTTCCCTTATTTCGCCAACTACCACTTTTTTAGGCTCTTCAATATCCCGGCTTACCGACAGGATAATACCGAACGCCACACTTGTAAACAAGATGGATGTACCACCCATACTCACCAAAGGGAGCGGCACACCCGTTACCGGCCCAAGGCCAGCGGCAACAGCCATATTAGCAAATGCCTGTATGGTTAAACTAAAACTTAGCCCCGCCGCTAATAAAGCCCCAAAGGCTTTAGGCGCTTTGGTTACAATTTTTATACATCGATACAATAAAAACAGGTATAAGGCTATCAATATAAACCCTCCTATTAAGCCGCTTTCTTCAATGATGATGGCATATATCTCGTCCGAAAATGCTTCGGGTAGGTAATTTTTTTCTTCGCTGTGCCCTAAACCTTTACCAAATATGCCGCCGGTAGCAATGGCTATTTTAGCGTGATCTGACTGGAACGATTTATCAGTACCTGCCTTTTCAGGATGCAAAAAGGTGTGCACACGCGAAATGTAGGTATGACGCCTCGGACCTAAAAAGATAACCCCTGCCAATAAAACCGCACCAGCTAAACAGGTAATGGCAATCTGTTTGATACTGATACGGCCAATAATAAGCAGTAAAATACTTACACCAAAAAGCATCAATGCTGTTGAAAGATTAGCCAGCGCGATCAGTATAAAAACCAAACAAACCGCACCCATAATTGGCGCGAATGACTGTTTTACATCCTTTATGTTTTCCTGCTTGCGCGATAAGGTACGGGCGAGATACATGATCAGTGCCAGTTTGGCCAAATCCGAAGTTTGAAAGCTCAAGCCTGTACCGGGGATAGCTATCCAGCGGCTGGCATTGTTAATATGCGCGCCAAATACCAATGTATATAATAACAGGGGAATAGTGATGATCATCAGCAGCTTTGATATGCCTGCATAATACCGGTAATCCAGCTTATGCGAAATATACATCAACACGATACCGCCAACCACCATAGCCAGGTGTTTCATCAGGATCGACTCCACACCAACACCACGCTTATAAGCCAGCGTACTGGTGGAACTATATACCGCCAGCAAAGAAATAACCGACAGCAATATCACAATGAGCCATATCCAGCGGTCACCTTTTGTATTGCTTAGTATTCTGTTCATACCCCAGCCCTCTCCAAATCTCCTCCGCTGGTTAGCGAAGAAACTTTATGTTTACGTTAATTAATTTTAATTTCTTCATTTGCACATCTGTAATTCGCACATCTGCACATCTATAATTCCTTCACCGCTTGTTTAAATTGCCTGCCGCGATCTTCATAATTTTTAAACAGGTCGAAACTTGCACAGGCTGGTGATAACAATACCGTATCTCCCTTTTTTGCCAAATGATAAGCTACCTGGGCAGCTTCCTGTGCCGAAAATGTATTTACTATTATTTCAACGTCATCCTCAAATGCATCGTGTATCCGTCGGTTATCTTTCCCCAGGCATACGATGGCTTTTACTTTGTTTTTTACCAGATCTTTCAGCATACTGTAATCATTCCCTTTATCAACTCCTCCAAGGATCAGTACGACGTCGGTCGTCATGCTTTCTAAAGCATACCAGGTTGAGTTAACGTTGGTCGCTTTCGAGTCATTAATGAAACTGATGCCTGATATTTTGGCAACAAACTCCAGGCGGTGCTCAATGTTTCTGAAGGTGCCCATGCTTTCGCGAAGCGAATCGCTTCGTATTTCGAGCAGCTTAGCTACAATACCCGATGCCATCGAGTTGTAAAGGTTGTGCTTACCCTGAAGGGCCAGATCGTTGATCGACATTTTAAATTGTTCTTTGTGAATGTTTATGACAATATTGTCCTTATCGAGATACGCTCCCGGTATAGTTTTTTTTTTAATGCTAAATGGTAATTGCTGTGCTTCAAATTTCCGCTCCTCCATTCCCTTTATTGTTTCAGGGTCATCGGCACAATAAATAAAATAATCGTTTACTGTTTGATTTTGGGTGATGCGGAATTTTGACGCCGCATAGTTCTCGAATTTATATTCGTACCGGTCCAGATGATCCGGCGTTATATTTAATAACACGCCGATATCTACCTTGAATTTGTACATATCATCAAGCATGAAACTGCTCAACTCCAATACATAGCAATCAAACTTTTCGGTAGCTACCTGGTAGGCAAAACTTTTACCGATGTTACCCGCCAAACCAACATTTAACCCTGCATTTCTAAGGATATGATAAGTTAAAGCAGTGGTAGTTGTTTTGCCATTAGAACCGGTAATGCCTATTATTTTCGCGTTGGTATATCGCCCTGCAAATTCAATCTCTGATATAACGGGTATATTATTTTCCTTTACTTTTTTAACAATCGGGGCTTTTTCAGGAATACCGGGACTTTTAACTATTTCAACCGCTTTTAATATCTCTGCTTCCGTATGCTGATTTTCTTCGAACGGGATATTCCAGTTTTGAAGCTGTTGTTTATAATGATCGGCTATGGCGCCAAAATCCGAAACAAAAACATCATAGCCCTGCTGCTGCGCAAGGTATGCCGCACCCACACCGCTTTCTGCGGCGCCGAGAACAACAAGTCTATTTAGTTTTGATTCCATTTGATTTATTTAACTCTTGATTCTTGTCTCTTTATTCTTGATTCTAAATACCTACCTCAGCTTCAATGTTATGATCGTCATTATCGCCAACAGGATACCGATGATCCAGAAACGGGTTACGATCTTTGATTCATGGAAACCTTTCTTTTGATAGTGGTGATGCAGCGGTGCCATTAAAAACACGCGTTTTCCTTCGCCGAAACGCCTTTTAGTAAACTTAAACCAGGATACCTGCATAATTACCGACAGGCTCTCGAGCAGGAATATCCCGCATAGTAGGGGCACCATCAGCTCCTTGCGTATCATTATAGCAAATACAGCAATGATGCCACCTATCGCCAAACTGCCGGTATCGCCCATAAACACCTGTGCCGGAAACGAATTGTACCATAAAAACCCCACGCAGGCACCTACAAACGCACCCGCAAAAACTACCAGTTCGCCCGAATTGGGGATGTACATTATATTTAGGTAATTGGCAAAAAACGTATTACCGGATACATAAGCGAGTATGGCCAGCGTAACCCCGATAATAGCCGACGTACCCGTGGCCAGCCCATCAATACCGTCTGTTATATTGGCGCCGTTTGATACCGCCGTAATGATGACAATAACAAAGAACAAAAACACGATCAGCTCATACCGCTCATAGCCTTTACCCAAAAACTTAAGTACCTTGCTATAATCAAACTCGTTGTTCTTGTAAAAAGGCATTGTAGTTTTTGTCGACCTGATATTTTGTGTAAGCACTTGTTTATTACCGTTCATGTGGTACTCAACAGGCACATCGTATTTGATGGGAGGCTTTACTTCCTGCTGAATAACGATATCAGGGTTGTTATACATAGTGAAACCTATGATGAGCGCCAGGCCAACCTGCCCAATGATCTTAAACCGGCCCGCTAAACCTTCTTTATTCTTTTTAAATACCTTGATATAATCATCCAAAAAACCAATGGCACCCAACCATATGGTAGTGATCAGCATCAAGATCACATAAATATTACCCACCTTGGCAAACAAAAGCGTAGGGATCAAAATACCCAATATGATAATGAGGCCGCCCATTGTAGGGGTACCGGCTTTTTGCATCTGGCCTTCTAAACCCAGGTTGCGCACGGTTTCGCCTACCTGTTTGTAGCGCAAGTAATCTATCAGCCTGCGACCAAAAACTGTAGTAACAATAAGTGAGGTAATAACTGCCATGCCCATACGAAAGCTGATGTACTGAAACACCCCGGCCCCCGGTATGCTATAGTTTTTCTCTAACCAACTAAATAGATAATACAGCATTTCCTTCTCTTATTATCGGTTTAACTCAACAGCTTAAAAATCTCCATCAACTCTTCCATATCGTCAAAGTGAGTTTTCACTCCCTTTATTTCCTGGTATTTTTCGTGGCCTTTGCCGGCTATTACCACAATATCTCCTGGCTGTGCCAAATTGCAGGCGGTTTTAATCGCTTGCCTTCTGTCCACAATGCTCATGGTATGCCTTTTGAAAGCAGGATCAACGCCTTCTTCCATATCCTTTATAATTTGATCCGGGTCTTCTGACCGGGGGTTGTCAGCAGTAAAAATTACCTTATCGCTCCATTCGCAAGCCACCCTTGCCATTATCGGCCGTTTGGTTTTATCCCTGTCGCCACCGCAACCCAATACAGTAATCACTTTTTCCTTACCCTTACGCACATCATGTACGGTGCTCAATATATTTTGCACCGCATCAGGCGAGTGGGCATAATCAACAATACCTATTACACCGTTCCCGGCTATTACATATTCAAACCGGCCCCTTGCACCTGTCAGTTTGCTTAAACTGGTCAGCACTTTTGCTTTATCCTGCTCCAGCAACATCGCGGCAGCATACACAGCCATCAGGTTATAAGCATTAAAAGTCCCCACCAATTTGAACCACACTTCTTCGTTATCAATGTTCAGCAGCAGGCCACTAAACTGGTTCTCCATAATTTTAGCCTTGTAATCGGCCATATTTTTTAAACCGTAGGTCTTTTTATGGGCAGGTGTATTTTGCAGCATTACCATACCGTTTTTATCATCCACATTGGTTAATGCAAAGGCATTTTTTGGCAGCACATCAAAAAAGGTTTTCTTGGCTTTCAGGTAGCTGTCGAAAGTCTTATGATAATCGAGGTGATCGTGTGTAAGGTTTGAAAATATGCCCCCTGTAAAATTCAGCCCTTCAATACGGTGCTGCACAATAGCGTGCGAGCTTACTTCCATAAAGCAATAATCACAACCTTTTGCAACCATCTCATCCAACAGCATATTTAATTCTACCGGATCGGGAGTTGTATGAGTAGCAGCCATTATCTCACCATTCACCTGGTTTTCAACTGTTGAAAGCAATCCGCACTTATAGCCCATATCGCGAAACAACTTATAGAGCAGCGTGGCAATGGTAGTTTTACCATTGGTGCCCGTTACGCCCACCAGTTTTAGTTTTGCCGAAGGATTATCGTAAAAATTAGCCGCCAGGATACCTAATGCGATAGAAGTGTCGGCTACCATAAAAAAGTCAACCTCGCCGGTTACTCGTGCGGGCAGATCCTCACAAACCACGGCTACGGCGCCTTGTTTAACAGCCTGTTCTATATAATCGTGCCCGTCAACCTGTGTACCTCTCACGGCCACAAACAATGAACCCCGGGTCACCTTGCGCGAATCAAAAACGATCGAGCTGATCTCCACATCAGCACTGCCCTGAAGTTCAGTAAATGCCAGTCCTTCTAAAATGTCGCTTATATACTTCATTGCAGTTCTATTGTTATTTTTGATCCTTTTGGAATGATACTACCCCCTGTAACCGATTGTTTTACAACAGCCCCGCTCCCGTGCACTGCAACCCTGTAGCCTGCATTACCCAGCACATATAAAGCATCGCTCAAACCCATGCCTGTTACTGTTGGCACGGTTCCTTTGTCATATTTAACTTCTTCAAAAGCCAACCCACTGCTGGTATCAACACCATTGCCTGCAGCATTATTTGAAGCATACATTGGTTTTATGTTCAGCTTGCTAAATACTTCCTGCACCGCTTTACGGTTACCGGCTTTAGCTTTTGGCAATTGCGTATTGCTTACAAAATGTATTGGCGTACTTTGGTTCATTTCCAGGTCGCTCGAATACACCCTGTCGGCTATTGCTCTGAACACCGGCCCGGCAACCCAGGCTGCCAAATGTGAGCCCACGGTAGGGTCGTGTATCACCACGATCATTGAATATTTGGGCTTATCCGCAGGGAAATAACCGCAAAAACTATCCTGGTGATGATTTTTGTCACCATATCCTTTATCCCGAACTGCTATTTGGGCTGTACCGGTTTTACCTGCTACACTATACAAATTGTTTTTGATCACCAGCTTCCCGGTGCCTTCCTGCACAACGCCCTCCAGCATACCCCTTACCTTAGCCAATGTTTCATCGGAACATACTTTAGGGTTGATCACCCTGGCCTGGAAACGCTCAACGGTGTTGCCCAGGCGGCGTATCTCCTTCACAAAAAGTGGCGAGATCATTTCCCCGTT
Organism: Bacteroidota bacterium; assembly: GCA_013286565.1. Classification (GTDB taxonomy): domain Bacteria; phylum Bacteroidota; class Bacteroidia; order Sphingobacteriales; family Sphingobacteriaceae; genus Mucilaginibacter. The sequence goes on along the minus strand of JABDFM010000077.1, from coordinate 3,991 downwards.
GTTGGCCACAGAATTATAAAATGTGAGCATTTGCAGCGGGGTTAATTTCAACTCATAGCCATAAGCCATTTGAGATAAGGATTGAACCTTGTTCCAATCAGCCGAATGGGTATTCTTGATACGCGGCCGTCCTTCACCGGGTATCTGTAATTCATTTTTTTCATTCAGGTGATAGCTATAAAGCTTATCGATAAACTCCTGCGGATTATCGTGGTAATGCGCATAAACAAATTTGGCAGCCGCCACGTTGGACGATTCTTCAAAAGCTCTTTTGGCGCTTATTATCGTACCCGGATCTTCAGCATCTTTTATTTTAAGCGCTATTTTGCCATTACGTGGGTTGATCAAATCATACCGACCATTTTCGGCATTGATCAAGGAACTGGTGTCAATTTTACCCTGATCTATAAGCGACATGTATGACGCCAGCTTAAATGTTGAGCCCGGCTCAGCAGATTCGCTGATGGCGTAATTCATGGTTTCCTGGTAGTCGCCATTTTTGGTACGCTGATAGTTAGCAATAGCTCTTATTTCGCCCGTTGCAACTTCCATTAAAACCACGCAACCATGATCGGCCTGGCTTTTGTCCAGTTGCGCTTTCAGGGCAGCCTGTGCCACATCCTGGAAGTTGACATCAATAGTTGATATAATATCAGCCCCGTCTTTTGGCGAGATCTCGTCATCCCCATTATTTACAGGCATCCAGGTACCGCCCGCCATGCGCTGCATTAAACGTTTGCCGTTCTCGCCATTAATATAATCGGCATAAGCACCCTCTAACCCTACAGCAACCGACTTGCCCGCAGCGTTTGTTGCGTTATCATTTTTGTAGCCGATAGTACGCTGAGCTAAAGAGCGAAAAGGCAGGATACGTTTGTTTTGCTGCAGAACGATCAGTCCGCCCTTATATTTTCCCATATTAAATATGGGGAACTTGCGTATATCTTTTAACTGCTGAAAACTCACCTTACGCCTGATCAGCGCATAACGGTCGCTATCCTTACGCGCATCGCGCAACATTCTTGAATATTCGCGGGGCGATCTGTCTCCAAAGTATTGAGCCATAGTTGCCGCCAGCGAATCCACTTTTTCATAAAATATCTTTTCATCGGCAATGCCACCAGCCAGCATATCCATGTGCAACTCGTATTCGGGTACCGAAGTTGCAAGCATACTACCATCATTGGCAAAAATGTTACCCCTGGCAGCCTCCACATTCATATATTGGGTTGAAAGGCTGACCGACATCGCTCTCCATTTTTTGCCCTGCACAAATTGCACCCGGCAAAGTTGCACCATCACCGCTCCGGCAAAAACCAGGATCAATCCGAAAGCAAGATAAACCCGGATGAGTATATTGGTCCTAATGCTCATCTTTCACCTCCTCTGCTTTCAATCTTTGTGGCGGCGCTATAGATTCTTTTATGCCGAGTGTATCCACCTTTTTTGCCACTTCGCTCAAAGTGCTTTTAAAGGCCAGATCAGCTTTGGCAGTTTTATAGTCCCAGGTCAGTTCTTTTACTTCCTTGCCTATTTTATCAATATCACGTATGCTTTTTTCGGCCATGTGCATATTGCCGATATAGAGCATCCCCAGCAAAGCCAGGAACAATAAGAAAGGCAGCGCGCTGGTAGCTTTTTCGGAGTTAAAGTTTTTTGTAAAAAGCAGCCATAGCGCGTTCTCAGAAATTTCCTTTACGGGTTTTTCCTCCACGACAAGTTCCTTCTCAACTTCTTCTTCCTGAATTTCTGCGCGTAAACGATTGGTCATTTTTTTACAGCTATTCTTAATTTGGCGCTCCGTGCCCTGTTATTATTCTTTATCTCGTCTTCTGAGGCAGTTATCGCACCGCGACTTACCGCTTCAAAAGGTTTTTGATCGTTACCATAAAAATCTTTCTCCACCTCGCCGCTGAATTTGCCTTTGGCGATGAAATTTTTCACCAGGCGGTCTTCTAGTGAATGATAAGACATCACCACCAGCCGTCCACCAGAAACCAAGACTTCAGCCGATTGGATCAAAAAATCCTTCAATGCTTCCAGTTCCTGGTTCACCTCGATGCGCAAAGCCTGGAAAACCTGCGCCAGGTATTTATTTTCTTTCCCTCTCGGGATCAAACCCGCGATCACATTTTTCAGATCAGCCACCGTGCTGATGGTCGTATTCAGTCTTGCGGTAACTATGGTTTTTGCAAGCGATTTAGCATTTTGTATCTCACCATACATCCCGAATATCCGGTGCAGATCAGCTTCGCTATAGGTATTGATCACTTCTTTAGCTGTCAGTGTACCCGATTGATTCATCCGCATATCCAGCTCGGCGTCAAAACGAATAGAGAACCCGCGCTCGGCCTGGTCAAACTGGTAGGACGAAACGCCTAAGTCGGCCAGTATCCCATCCAGCGGGATAGCATTATGCAAACGGCTAAAGTTTTTGAGGTACCTGAAATTCTGATCGATAAATTCAAAGCGATCATCATCGATCACATTTTGCTGCGCATCGGCATCCTGGTCAAAAGCCAGCAAGCGGCCGTTTTTACCTAAATGTTTTATTATTTCGCGGGAATGGCCGCCACCACCAAAGGTCACGTCGACATAAGTACCTTCGGGGCGGATATTGAGGCCCTCAATACATTCAGCCAACATCACAGGGGTATGATAATTACTCATTGTCTTTCCCCTTTCCCTTACCCATTACTTTCTCGGCCAGGTTGGCAAAGTTTGCGGGCTCGTTATCCATGCTGCCATAATACGTATCCTCGTCCCAAACTTCTATTTTATCAAACTGGCATACCAACACCACATCCGAGCTGATGCCTGCATACTCCAGCAATTGTTTTGGGAATAAAATACGGTTGGCAGTATCCAGCGATAATTCTGATGCGCCGCGTGTAAAATATCTTCTGAATTCGCGGATATCTTTCTCGTAACCATTCAGATTACTCAACTCTTCGGCTATTTTGTCCCATTCTTTCCGGGTGTAGATCACCAGGTGTTTTTCGAACCCACGATTGATGACAAGCCCCTCTCCTTCAGCTTCTGGAAGCTGTTTTTTGAGGTTCGAGGGGATGATCATCCTCCCTTTGACATCAATCTTACAATTATATTCTCCTAAAAGATGAGACATATTTACGCCGTGGGTACTTTAATAAGGTAAATCTATGATACTTTCTCCACTTTTCGACACTTTTCGACACAAAAAAGTTTTCAACACATTATTGGGGTTTTAGACCCCCACTTTAATGAGTTTAATTGCCCAAACTGATTTTAATTTATAATTTCCCGTTTTGAGATCTACCATGAAATTCAGATCATTAATCATCATCTCCACTGTGTTAATTTGTTGCTGCTTTACCACGCAAAAGAGCAGCGTGATACAGATTGATATATCCTATTTACTGAATGCCAGGCCGGTAACTACGCTCACCAACGGGAAATTGGTTAGCTGGACAAAAGGCATAGACGGCAATGGTGATGGCGACGGTTATCTTACACATTCCGCAGCTGAATTTAATGGCGACAAGGATGCCCACGCCTTACCGGACAATCCTGTATTCGCTGCAAATGTGCAGCACCCTCAAATTGAGCTTCATTATAATAATGCCGATAGCGTACACAGCCAGGCGAGGTTTGTATCAGGAAACGGGGAGTTTTTGATCCGTACCCCGAAGGCTCATTATTCAGCAATTTACCTGGGTATAAGCAGTTCCGAAGGGTCATCTTCGATGCAATTTGATTTGATCTATACAGATAAAACAGAAACAAAAAATTACATGCTACCCGATTACTATAATAATGTATCAGAAAAATACCCTGATCTGAGCTACGTGGCTACCGACCTTGCGAAGTGGGGGAAGAAGCATAAGATGACCGAGAAGGATCATCACAATATTCACTTGCTTAAGTTAAATATTGACCCGGACAGGAAACTCACCGCCATTAAAATCAGTAAATCCAAAGAGGGATACTTAATGTTTTGGAGCGCGACAGG
>JABDFM010000076.1 GCA_013286565.1 Bacteroidota bacterium | reverse complement strand
TGCCGATTTTGGCAAAACCAATCGTACGGTTTATCTGGAGGGCGAGGCCTTTTTTGATATTGGCCATCATACCAAATCCATACCATTCCTTGTCAACACAAAAAATTATACCATCAGGGATATAGGTACCAAGTTCAATTTAAAGGCTTATCCCAATGATCCATTTTTTGAAACTACGGTTGTGAAAGGCGAGGTAGCAGTGGAGGGTAATTCAGAAACCAACCCGCAGGATGTTAACCGTATTTATGTAAAACCTCACCAACTGCTCAGGATATATTATCGCCCCGAAAAAGACGATCATAAGGAAATAGCGCCGTTGCCTGATTCTTATAACGAGGTGCATGTATCGCAGATAGATTCAGCAAAAATGGATGTTTATGAAGGATGGAAAGATGACTTGCTGGTTTTTGATGGCAATACTTTAGGCGAAATATCGCGGGTGCTTGAGCGCAGGTATAATGTGCAGATAACCCTTAATGACAATCAACTGCAAAATATAAGATACTCCGGTAGCTTTAAGAATGTACCGGATATTGATAAAGTGTTAAGCATCATCAAACAGAATACGCCTATTGACTATACCATTGATGGGCAAAAGGTAACCATAACCAAAATTAATTGATCACTTAAAAAAGAAAAACATGATAGAAAACTAACCACTCACCATAAAAAAACAAACCCGGGATGCGCTAACACCCCGGGATATGTATTGAATTAATAGCTAATACCCTAAAGCTTGGGGAAGCACAGTATTAACTAATTAACACACAAAAATATGATAATTTTTTATAGAAGACCTTCTATTGCTGTGGAGTCATGGCAAAAACTGCTCAGAATTATGAAACTCGTCATCCTTTTGCTTTTTACGGGAATTATGCAGATACATGCAGCCGCGTACTCGCAAAGCACTTATAATTTTAATGAGCAAAGCATCTCTGTTAAGCAGATGTTCAAAAAGATAGAGAAAGCAAGTAAATACACACTTTTCTATCGTCTTGACCAGGTAAAACTGGATGAGAAAATACAGGTTACTGTAAAGGACGCCAGTATTGAAGAGGTGATGAAGCAGGTGCTTCAAAACCAGGTGCTGGGTTTCCAGGTGATGGATGGTAATATCATCGTTATAAAACCGCTGGTTGAAAAAAATGTGGCGGATCAAACCGTAACGGGTGTTGTCACCGATGCCAGCAACTTACCGCTGCCCGGTGTAACGGTTAAATTAAAAGGCAGTACCATAGCGGTAAGCACCGATCTGCAGGGAAAATACAGCATAAGTATCCCGGGTGCCAGCGGAATACTGATCTTTACTTTTTTAGGCTATACCACACAGGAAATACCCGTAAGCGGCAAAACTGTTATTAATGTAAAACTGGTTGAAGAATCAAGATCATTGAATGAAGTGGTGGTGGTTGGTTATGCAACTCAAAAGAAAAAGGATCTGACTGGCGCTGTTACTGTAGTTAACGTGGCAGACATGAATAAAACACCTTCCGGCTCTATCAACGAACAGCTGCAGGGCCAGGCGGCAGGTGTTACTATTACCGGCTCGGGTCAGCCGGGCCAGGAACCTGATATTCGCATCCGGGGGATAAATACTTTTGGCGATAATACCCCGCTGTATGTAATTGATGGTGTACCCACAACAGATGTAAGCACCATTAATCCTAACGATGTAGAAAATCTGCAGGTGTTGAAAGATGCCGGCGCAGCCTCCATTTATGGTTCAAGGGCATCCAATGGTGTAATTATAATCACTACAAAAAAAGGAACCGGTAAGGTAAAGATCCAGTATGATGCCTATTATGGCACGCAGGTACCAAAGGGTGGCAATGTTTGGAATACGCTTAACCCTCAGCAAACTGCCGACCTTAAACTAGAAGCCGAAAAAAATTCCGGCGTAACTGATTTTTCGGATCAGCAATATGGTAACGGGCCAACCTATGTATTGCCCGATTATATTGAACCTGCTGGCGCGCACAACGGCGATCCATCTGTCAATCCCTCCCTTTATTATATAAATCCAAACTACACTGATCCGAACGACTACAATAATTTTTACAGGATAGTAAAGGCGAATAAAACAGGTACTGATTGGTTCCATGAAATATTTAAAACAGCCCCTATTATCAATAACAATATTTCGTTAAGCGGGGGGAGTGACCAGGGCAGCTACCTGTTTTCTGCAAATTATTATGACCAGCAGGGAACACTGATAGATACTTATGAAAAAAGGTATAATATCCGCTCTAACAGCCAGTACAATGTGAGTAAGAATTTTAGGGTGGGTGAAAATTTATCCTATACGGTAACTGAGAACCCACAGGTAGCCATCAACGGCCCTGATGCGGTTATTGCACATGCTTTGCGAGAGCAACCCATTATACCGGTATATGATATTATGGGCAATTATGCAGGCGGCGACGGACCTGGTTTGGGTGATGCCGCAAACCCGGTAGCCATACAGCAACGTACCAAAAATGACAGATATGTAGGTTATCGCCTTTTCGGTAACGCTTTTGCCGAATTAGATATTGTGAAACATTTTACCCTGCGCACTTCGTTTGGGGGCGAATTGGGCTCAAGCACATATCACTCTTTTCAATACCCCACTTATGAAAACGCTGAAAATTCATCAGTAAATCAATACAACGCGGGCTCAACCAGCAATTATGATTACACCTGGACAAACACTTTAACTTATCATCAAACCTTTGGCAAGCATGATGTGAAGGTGGTGGTTGGTACGGAAGCTAATCAGAATGGTGGCAGTGATATAGGTGGCAGCCGCCAGGGCTACTATTCTTTTGATCCGAATTATGTGAGCCTTTCGACCGGTTATTCCGGATCGGCAAGTAATTACAGCGACACCTATATCAAAAAATCATTATTTTCCTACCTCGGCAGGGTCGATTATTCTTACAATGATAAATATTTGATAAGCGGCTTGATCAGGCGCGACGGTTCCTCGGTATTTGTATCGCAGTATGGTGTTTTTCCAGCTATAAGCGCAGGTTGGCGCATCTCGCAGGAGAACTTTATGAAAAACGTATCCTGGCTCACCGACCTTAAGTTACGCGGTGGTTATGGTGTAATGGGTAACCAAACTAACCCTAATTCAACTAACCAATATACACAGTTTTCGAGTTCAGTTGGGCAATCTTATTATGGAATTGGTGGCTCTAACCTGGTACCCGGATATTATGAAAATTTCCAGGGCAACCCAGCTGCAAGATGGGAAAAAGACATCAATAGTAATATTGGTATCGATGCCACCTTGTTCCATGATATGCTTTCTGTTACCATTGATTACTATCGCAAGGATATTCGCGATCTGCTTTTCAACCCGCAACTGCCGGGAACAAACGGTAATCCTGGATCACCTTATGTAAATATTGCAGCGATGAACAACCGTGGTATCGATGCTTCGGTAACAGGTAATTTCAAGGTTAATACAGACCTTAAATTGAATGCTACTTTATCACTTACTACCTACAATAATAAGATCATTAAAGTAGCTACAGATGCCAATTATTTTGATACCGATTTTGGGAGACGGGTTGGTACTAATTTAGTACGTAACGAGGTAGGTAACCCTGTAGGAGAGTTTTTTGGGTACAAAGTTGTTGGTTTCTGGAATTCACAAGCAGAAATTGACGCGGCAAACGCGAAGGCGCAAAAAGCCACAGGCGACCCTAATGCGGTTTATGAGCAGGATATTGGCCTGGGGCGCTTTAAATATGCGGATGTAAATGGCGACGGGCAGATCACCGATGCTGACCGCACTTTCCTCGGCAATCCAAACCCGAAATTCAGCACAGGCTTTAACCTGGGAGTTAGCTATAAGCATTTTGATTTCAGTGTATTTTTATACGGTGTATTTGGCAACAAAATATGGAACAACGTAAAATATTGGAGAGATTTTTACTCCTCGTATCAAACAGCTAAAAGTTATACAGCCCTAAATAATTCATGGACCCCGCAGCACATGAACGCTGCTGCTCCAATACAAGAATTGAACAGCTATTTTAGTACCAATGCGGTGGCCAACTCCTATTTTGTGGAGGATGGGTCATACCTGCGGGCCAAAAACATGGTGCTGGGTTATACCGTCTCTCCTGATGCGCTAAAGAAAATTGGCGTGCAAAAACTGAAGATATATGTATCAGCAGCTAATTTATTTACCATTACCGGTTACTCTGGTATTGACCCTGAATTGCCTGGTAACTCAACCACTGATTTTGGCGTTGATGAAGGTACTTATCCAAGCTCCCGTACATTTTTAATAGGTGTTAATCTTTCATTATGATGAGTATTTTAAATATAAGCAACATGAAAACATCAAGATATATGATAATGCTGATGACGATCGGCCTTGTAACATTAAATTATTCGTGTAAAAAAGACTACCTCGTTACACCACAAGTAGGAACAATTAGCCCAACCCTTTTGCAAACCAAACCCGGGGTTGATGGATTGCTGGTAGGCGCATACAGCGCATTACGGGGAGTACAGGCCGATGGCACGGCTTTTGGCGGCCTCGACTCGTGGCAGTCATCGCCGGATAACTGGGTATATGGCGGTGTAGCAGGCGGCGATGCACATAAAGGTAGCAACGCAGGCGACCAGGACCCTATAGCATCCATCGCCGTTTTTTCGCCACTTGCAAGCGATCCTTATTTCAACACCAAGTGGATAGCTGACTATGAGGGCATTACCCGTTGTAATAATACAATAAGGGCTGCCACCAAAACGCCGGGTTACTCTGCTACTGATTTGGCAAATATTTTGGGCCAGGCCAGGTTTTTAAGGGGGCATTATTATTTCGACCTGAAAAAGATGTTCAATAATGTGCCATGGATAGATGAAACTACAGTGGATGTGTTGCAGCCGAACACAACAGATATATGGCCTAAAATTGAAGCTGATTTTTTATATGCGTATAATAATTTGCCCGCTACTCAATCTGACGCCGGGCGGGCTAACAAATGGGCGGCAGGCGCTTACCTCGGGAAAACATACCTGTATGAAAAAAAATATGCTGAAGCAAAAGCTGTTTTTGATCCTGTTATTACCCAGGGACAAACATCAAATGGTTTAGCCTATGCTTTAGTAGCCAAGTTTCATGATAATTTTAATGCAGATACCAAAAATAATTCCGAATCGGTATTTGCTATACAAGCCCTTGCCAATGTTGACCCCGGTGGCATAACACAGGCAAATGATGGCGACAGGCTTAATTATCCGTATGGGGCATCAAGCCCGTTTGATTGCTGTAGTTTTTACCAGCCAACTATTGACCTGGTAAACCATTACCGCACAGACCCCGCAACCGGCTTGCCATACCTGGACAATTTTGATTCACATGCCATTAAAACGGATATGGGGTTATTGTCATCTGTCAGCTTTACTCCCGATGCAGGCACTATTGACCCCCGGTTAGACTGGACAGTAGGCCGCCGTGGTATCCCTTATCTTGATTGGGGTTTACACCCCGGTAATGACTGGATACGCGACCAGGGTTTTTCAGGCCCGTATTCGCCGATCAAGCATGTTTACACCCAGGCAGAACAAAATACAAATGGCGACCAACATTCATGGGGGCCAGGTTCAGCCGTCAATTATTGCGTAATTCGCTTTGCTGATGTATTACTAATGGCTGCCGAAACAGAAGCGCAATTAGGTAACCTGCAAACCGCCGAAAACTATGTAAACATGGTGCGCAACCGAGCCGCCAACCCCAATGGTTTTGTATTTCAATATCTCGATAATACAAACCCTACAGGCGGGGTTTCTACCACACCTGCTGCCAATTACCTGGTAAACCCTTATCCGACGGGTACTTTTGTGGGACAAGGATCAGCTTACGCGCTCAAAGCTATTTACTATGAGCGGCAGCTGGAGCTGGCTATGGAAGGGCACCGCTTTTTTGACGTGGTAAGGTGGGGAATTGCCGGCCCGGCCTTGAATGCATTTTTGCAATATGAAGGGAACATAACCTCTGACATAACGGGCGGCCATTTTACTACCGGGCGAAATGAATATTATCCAATACCCCAGGCACAAATTGACCTGGAGGTAAAATCAGGTAAGAGTGTACTAAAACAGAACCCTGGATATAATTAACTGATCCTATACTTTATCTATCAAAAAGTGTCGCCTGTTGAAAACAGGTGGCGCTTTTTTGTTTATACACAAAAACCAGCAGCATGTATTTTATTTAGTAGTATTCATTACGCTGGCATTGCGCAAATGAGAGTTAACGGGAGATACCAATTTATACGGGCGATTAAAAGCCTCCTGCCTTACTTTGAAATGGTCGGCTAATTTTCGGATGACTTCCTTGGACAATCCTTTTTTATAATTTAAGATGTCGGATACATAACCCTTACTAATTCCTAATATTCCTGTCAGATCCTGTGGTTTTAAATGATGATCCTGGATAAAAGAACGCAGTAGTGTAATTGGGTCGGTTTCCTTAAATGTGTTGTGTTCTTCGTCATATTTTTCAATCAGCAATGTCAGTAGATCTATTTCATCCTGCAGAACTTCGCTGTTTTCCAGAAGCAGCAGGGCTTCCAATTGGTCACAGTATTGATTGTACTGGCTTTTATTTTTAATGACGGTATATTTTATTGCTGTCGTTTCCATTTTCAATAGAGATTAATGATATACTGATCACCTTGTTTACAAATTTTATCATATTCTGCATGTGTTCCCATCCAGCAAACAAATAAATGTATTTGCTTTGCCCCGAAAATATATTTGCATATCATCCGGTAATTGTTCCCTGCGATATCAAAAACAACCCGACTGCTGCTTTTACCTAAAAGATCAGCGGTGTTATAAGTCCGTTTCATATCACCGGGCTGTTCCCAGTCTGCAAGCTTTAATTTCTCTACCCAATCTTCCAAAGAAGCTTTGCTTCTTGGATGGTCATGCGCGAATTTTTCCAAAGTTTGTTTCTTGATAAGGTGAACTTTCATTCGTATAACAAATATAAATTAAATAGTTCACATTTTGTGAACTATTTAATTGAAAAATTTAAAAAGTTATTTTGGAGATCAGATTTAATGCTTCTTCTCACCAGCAAACAGCCTTTCTCCAGCCTCCACGGCAGTTATCAGGTGGTTCTCATCAGGTGGCTTTGGACAAGCATACCCACCGCTATAAGCACAATATGGGTTATAGGCCTTATTAAAGTCTATAACTACAGTTCCGTTTTTAAGATCACCTTTGCGCATATCAATATAACGACCGCCACCATAAGTAGCTTGGCCGTTGGTGTCGTCTGTAAACGGCAGGAACAGGTAGTCGCTGTACTGTGGGTTATTAGCAAGAGCGATGCTTTTATATAGGGTTAGTTTCATTGGCTTACCCTTTAGCATAAACTTTAACACGGCATAACGTGCGTAGGGCTGACCGGTACCGCTAAATACCGGCATTACAAAACTGGTTTCGTTAACCAGCATCTCTGCCGTAGCCATAACCCTGTATGTACTGTCGGCATCATAAAAACGTAGAAATTGCAGGTCGTCTTTTTTCAGGGGTGAGCTTTCGTCTTTCAAAAAATCTTCCATATAACCTTTACGGTGTTGGGCGATCTGCGTTTTATAATCCTGCCCAAAGCAGTTCAGGCTTATCATCAATAGCAGGATCAGGGAATATTTCATGTTCGATAGTATTTAGTAATTATTTGAATGTTTTGGTGAATGGCAATATATTGAAAATGCAATACTTAGACGGATAAAAACGGGAGGTGTAAACAAAATTTATTTTTTTTTCATTTTTTTGAAATCCGCAAATAAACGTTTTCCGTAATTCATAGTCGAACATACCTAACCTGATTGACAAACTATGAATACTGACCCCGAAAAATTTGAAATAGATGTTGATGGAACTATCTATAACGTAAAACGTTCCGTAACAGACAGAAATATTTACAATCTCAACAGCCCACATGGAAGCTATCTTATAGCCAGAGATTATTATGGTATTTGGGTAGAAATGGTCAGCAGATCAGGTTCGGCCAGGCTACCGTTAACAAAAATAGGCCAGCAAATAGATGATTATTTTGGCAAGGAAATTTCAGCTTAAATCCTCAGGGTTTTAATCTGATGTATTTTTCAACATTTACCCGGTTTACGCCCAAGCTGTCAATCTTTTCAATTCCTTGCTGAATTAGGGTATCGTTTTTAATGGTGACAGTGAAATCGAACTTATTGCCTTCCCATTGCCGGTCGTTACAGAATTCCAGGTACTCGGTATACTTATCCCCGGTTAATGTATAATGCCCGCCTCCTGAGCTGAAATTTGGCGCAGCGCCTTTTCCTTTGGTCAGGTCGTGTATTAAAAAGCAAAAATGGTCGCCATTGATGATCTTGATAGCCATCTGGCCCTTGGTATAATCTGTAACAGTGGTATTTTTTTTCTCAGTCAAAGCTCCAGAGATAAGTCGCCATGTGCCAACAATAGTCAAGGCCTCTTCTTTGGTCTCTGTTTTATTGGAATTATTAGTGCAGGAGAGCAGACTGGCAGCTATTACAAAAAGTATCAGTGCCTTCATTCCGATCAGGTTAAGGTTCATATAGTGTTTAGATTATATTGGTTTTTCAAATATAATTTAAATCCACTTTTTTTATAATCCTGGGATCATAAAAACGGGGGGAACCTAATAAATTAATTCAACCCAAATCAGGAGGCTCCTATGGAGCCAAAATATATATATATTTTATTTTCCTATAAACAGGATGCTCCGCTGGAGCCGTAAAAAAGGGTATTACATTATTCAAAGGCTCCAGCGGAGCATCCTGTTTATAGAAATGTGGCCATAAATAGTTTTAGGCTCCATAGGAGCTACCTATGATGTTAGTTAACAAAGCAACCTCCTTAACTCAATGATATTGTGCCGCTGTTAATAAAGGGTTTATTTTTATGATCGACCTTAATGCATCACACATCGTATTTATCTCTGTTTCGGTATTGTAATAATGAACCGAGGCCCTTACCACTGTATCCAAATTTTTTTTATTCATGTAGATCAGTGTGGAGATGGCCTTGCCGACAGATACGTTAATCTGTTTTTCTGCCAGCTTGTTTTTTACCGTTGGGCTATCCACTCCATCAACAGAGAAAGTTACTATCCCGCATTGCTCATCACCCGCGTCATGAACAGTTATTCCATTCATGCTTTCCAGTTCCCGGCGCATTAGCCCGGCTAAATATTGGATTCGCGTCCATATCCTATCCACCCCAATATTAAGTGCATACTCCACAGCTTTGCCCAGGCCGAGTGTAAGCGCCCTGTTTTTTTCATACAGCTCAAACCGCCTGGCATCGTTCCTTATTTTGTAATTATCCTGGCTAACCCATTCTGCGGTATGGCTATCCATAAATATTAAATTTAAGCTGTCTTGTATTTCCTTCCTTACATATAAAAAACCGGTACCTCTCGGTGCGCGTAAATATTTGCGCCCGGTTACCGAGAGCATGTCACAGTCGATCTCCTTTACATCTACCGGCACTTGCCCGGCGCTCTGGCAGGCATCAACCAGGTACAGGATATGGTGCTTGCGGGCTATTTTGCCAATTTCAACTATCGGGATCATCCCACCGGCGGTAGATGAGATATGGGTAATAGCGATCAATTTGGTTTTGGGTGAAATAGCTTCTTCCAATGCAGTTAAGGAAAAGTTGCCATGCTCATCATTGGGTATTACCTTAATCTCAATACCATGCGTTTTCTGCACATGCAAAAACCCCATTAAATTGGTTACATACTCCATTTCTGAAGTGATCACTACATCGCCCTTCTCAAAAGCGATCCCGTTAAAAGCCAGCCCCCAGGCAGTGCTGGCATTTTCAACAATAGCCACCTCATCCACCTCAGCATTGATCAGCCGGGCGATGAGGGTGTAGGTATTCTCAATTTCTTTCCTGTACTTATATTCAACCTCATAGCCGCCATAAGTGGCTTCTTCGTTTAAATAATTAACAACGGTATCCAGCACCGCATCCGGCGGCAGGGAGGCGCCCGCATTGTTAAAGTGCACCCTTTGGGCAGTTCCTTTGGTTTCGGCCCTTAACTGCTGTATTTCCTGTTCGCTTAATGTATTTTGCATGGTAAATATTTTTAATGGTCTGTGTTAGTGCTCAAAATTAATTTCCATCATAATATCGGCGCGACCATAAGTGCCCGGCAATAAGGGTATTTCGGTAAACCCCAATTTATGATAAATGTGTATGGCGTTTTCAAGTACCCGGTTGGAGTAAAGTATCAATTTCTTCACGCCCATTTCCCTGGCTTTTTCAATACCTGCACGGCATAAAAACTGCCCTGCGCCTGTGCCCCGGTATGCGTGATCAACGGCCATTTTGGTTAGCTCGTAAACGTCATCCTCAATAAAGCGCAGGGCCACAGTACCTATGATGGTTGTGCCTGATGTTACAAAGTAGATCTTGCCGCCTTTGTTTATAATGGCTTCATCGGGTTGCTCCAATACCCATTTATCCAAAGGCTCAACAGTAAAATATTCTTCGAGCCAGGCCTTGTTGAATTTTTCAAAATAAGGTTGGTATTCCGGCTGGTAATCTATGATCTGTAGTTCCATTTTTTTGTCGGATTAAAATCAATACAAAATAAAAGCTTAAACCAATAGCAAAACAGATTCAGTTTTGTTAATTTTGACCATAACAGATTTTATATGGGAAAGCTAATTGATAATTCGGGTGATGATTTTTTATATGCCATGATCGCCTCGCGTATTGAAAAGCAGATCAAACAAAACTTGCTTAAATCAGGCGATAAACTGCCATCGGTAAGGGCGCTTAGCCAGGAGCAAGGCATCAGCATTAGCACCGCTTATAAAGCTTACGTGGAGCTGGAGAATATGGGAATGATAGAAGCGAGGCCAAAATCAGGGTACTACGTTAAGTTTTCGCCGGCACGTTTTACCAAAGTGCCCGAAATTAATCCTCCGCTAAATAAAATAGAGCAAACCAGTGTAGAGCAAATGATAGCCATGGTTTACCAGAACATGCCGGAAGAAAGTGTTTTGCGTTTATCACGTGCTTCGCCGCCATTGAGCTTATTACCGCTCGCCAGGCTCAGCAAATCTATGGCAGAGGCTATCCGCAAAAGTCCCTCGGGTAATTTGAATTATGAAAACTTGCAGGGAAATATTGACTTGCGCAGGCAGGTAGCAAAAAACGCTTTTAGCTGGGGCGGGCTGATCACCGAAAATGATGTAGTAACTACCCAGGGTTGCATGGAGGCATTGATATTTTGCCTGAGGGCGCTAACCAAACCGGGTGATACCGTGGCTATTGAAAGTCCGACTTATTACGGCATATTCAATGTAATGCTAAGCCTTGACCTGAAAGTACTGGAAATACCTGTTAACCCGGATAAAGGTATCGACATTGAGTATTTAGAGCAGGCGATGAACAAAGTGGATATTAAAGCCTGCCTTTTTATAACCAATTTTAGTAACCCGGTAGGTAGTTGTATGCCTGATGAGCGCAAAAAGCAATTGGTAGATCTGTTAACAGACCGGAAGATACCTTTGATAGAAGATGATATTTATGGCGAGATCTATTTTGGTAAAAGCCGCCCGCGTACCTGCAAAAGCTTTGATACCGAAGGCTGGGTAATGTTATGTTCGTCGGTATCAAAATCATTGGCGCCGGGCTACCGGGTGGGGTGGTGCATCCCGGGCAGGTTCAAAGATCAGATCATCAATATTAAAATGATGCATACTATCAGTTCAGCCACTCCTACACAGGCGGCTATAGCTCATTTTTTTGAAACCGGCCGCTATGATCTGCACATGCGCAAGCTGCGCAAAGCATTATATACGCAATGCCTTCGCTATACACAGGCAATAGCTACCCATTTTCCGGAAAATACTAAAATAAGCCGCCCGCAGGGAGGTTATGCTTTATGGGTAGAGCTGGATAAAAGGATCAATGCATTTGAGCTTTACGAGGCAGCAATTAAGCAAAATATCAGTATCGCCCCCGGTCAGATTTTTAGTACCGATGCCAGGTTCACCAATTTTATACGCATCAGTTTTGGGATACCTTATGATGAGGTAGTGGAGCAAAGTTTAAGGACTTTGGGCGAATTGATAAAGAAGCTTATAGTATCTTAATAGGAATATGACACCTATTTCCCCCAGATGCCCGAAATTGGCGCTGCCGATACATTATCATCAGATGGTAAGCCATACATCGCCTCCAAAGTATGCAGCACATAATAGTGATTGATGGTGCTGGTATATTCGGCGTTGTTCACTCTCGCACCGTAAAAAATGGTTGGTATCCTATTCCCGTTTTTTGTGTCATAGTCATCTTCATCAAAGGTCACAATTAGTAAACTATTATGTTTTTTGGCCCATTCGGCATATGCCTCCAGATTGCGTTTTAACCAATGGTCGCCCCGCTGGATAGCCGCCGCATCGCCCGGCAAACCGATGTTATGCATATCATAATCCATGTTCGGAATGACAAATGATATGGTAGGCAGATCATTGAAATCAGTTGGAAAATCGGTCATCGGCAAACTTACGGATGCAGGGATGCTATTGGCGCCCGTACCTATCCAGTTTACCCACGGGGTATGTTTCCGGGCATAAAGGTTACCTGCCGTGCGTATATGAAAACGGTAGGTACATGCCAGGGAACCGGCTTTAGGCATGGTTTGGGCATATCCCTTGAAAGTTAAACCTTTGCTGATCAGTGCAGCACCCAGGTTTGGCGTCTTATAGGGTGTCACTTCATCCAGGCATTCATCCCCTTTTACTCCTTGTGTGCTGCCCGAAAATAATGCCAGGTAATTCGGTTGGCTTGGGTGCCCTATTCCATGCGAATCGGTAAACAATG
>JABDFM010000075.1 GCA_013286565.1 Bacteroidota bacterium | reverse complement strand
GAATGGCGGCGGATGGCTGGGCTTTCATTTTTCGGCTTTTGCTTTAACTCCATCCGATTTCCCGGCGAATTGGAATTGGTACCATAATATATTTTTAGGTTCGGGGCAATACGTAAGCAATACCTGGCACCCCACACCTGCTATTTTACGGGTTGAGGATCACCAGCACCCGGTTACCAGGGGCTTGCCCGAAACTATTAAAACTGCCCCAAGTGAATGGTACCGCTGGGAAAAAGACCTCAGGAAAAAACCCGGATATTAAGATATTGTTGTCTGTTGATTCCTCCAGTTTTCCGTTAGGTAACGGGGCCAAGCAATCAGAAATATGGCATAGCGGCTATTACCCGATTGTGTGGACCAATAAAAATTTCAAAATGGTTTATTTCAATATGGGGCATAATGATATGGATTATGATCATAAAACCAATGCCACACTGTCACATACTTTTGATAGCCCAATGGAGGCTAAAATGATATTAAATGCCCTGATTTGGGTGGGTACGGGTAAAAAGGTGGACTAATTGTTAATGAAACATTTTTTTTACAATCGATAGGTTGATTTCTGAAAATCAAGCCATAACTTGCTTTCTCTTTGTTAAACCAAACACATTTACCAACTATGAAAGACCAACATATTTCCCGTCGCCGGTTTATTGGCAGTACCGCATTGGCCGCTGCCGGTATAGCTTTAGCCTCAAGATCAGTTTTTGCTGCTACCTCGCTTTTTCAGTCCAAACCTGATTCCATTATCAATGGGGTGCAGATAGGCGTTATTACCTATTCGTTCAGAAGTATGCCAAGCACTGCCGAAAATTTGCTGCAATACTGCCTGCAATGCAATATAAATGCTATTGAACTGATGGGTGACGCTGCCGAAGCTTTTGCAGGTGTACCAAAACGCGAAAGCGGCGAGGATGGCCCAACTCATTATAAAAAAGTAGCCGACTGGCGGGCAAGTGTAAGCATGGATAAGTTCAAAGAACTGCATAAGCTATTTAAGGATGCCGGTATTAAAATATATGCCTGGAAACCTAATGCGCTCGGAGAAAAAAACACCGATGCCGAGATTGATTACGCCTTTAATGCAGGTAAAGCGCTTGGCGTTACCCATGTTACTGTAGAGTTGCCAACCAATGACGCTCAAACCCAGCGCCTGGGTGATTTTGCAACCAAGCATAAGCTATATGTGGGATATCATGCGCACACCCAGGCTACGCCAACCTTATGGGATACTGCGCTTAGCCAGTCAAAATACAATGCAATTAACCTGGATATCGGCCATTATACAGCCGGAACCAGCAGCAGCCCGGTTCCGTTCATCCTTAAAAATCACGACCGGATCATGAGCATACACCTTAAAGACCGTAAATATCACGACGGGCCAAATATGCCATGGGGTGAGGGTGATACACCTATAGCCGAAGTACTTCAGTTAGTAAAAACCAATAAATATAAATTCCCGGCAACTATCGAACAGGAGTACAAGATACCTGATGGTTCGGATGCTGTAAAAGAAGTGATCAAGTGCAGGGAGTTTGCTGCGAAGGCGCTTGCTTAAGCAGTTTGCGGTGTGCAGTTGGCAGTTTGCAATGATCAGATAAATATGCTGCCGACTGCCCACTCGCAACTGCCAACTGACCTCATTGTGTAACAAAAACGCAATGAACTATTTATTCTGTAAAAATTTTATACATTAGTCGTTACAAACCACTTATTGATTCTTTTATCATGGCTACAAATACTTATGACGCGATAGTGATCGGCTCCGGCATATCGGGCGGATGGGCTGCTAAAGAGCTAACTGAAAAGGGCTTAAAAACCATTATGCTGGAACGTGGCCGCGATATTGTACACATTAAGGATTATGTGAGTGCCAATAAAGCCCCCTGGGAATTTCCGCACAGGGGCGGGCGCACACAACAAATGATAAAGGATTACCCGGTGCTTAAACGCGACTATCCACTTGCCGAAACCAACCTGGATTATTGGGTTAACGAAAAAGAAAGCCCATATATTGAAACAAATCGTTTCGATTGGTTCAGGGGATACCAGGTAGGCGGCCGCTCGTTGATGTGGGGCAGGCAAAGCTATCGCTGGGCCGAGATGGATTTTGAAGCTAATGCCAAAGACGGTATTGCTGTCGACTGGCCTATCCGCTATAAAGACCTGGAATATTGGTATGGTTATGCTGAAAGGTTTGCAGGGATATCGGGTAATAAAGATGGTCTTTCTATTCTTCCCGACGGTGATTTTATGCCGCCGATGGAAATGAACTGCGTGGAAAAGGATGTATCTAAAAGATTTAATGATCATTATAAAGGGTTAAGAAATATGGTGATCGGTCGTACGGCCAATATTACAGTGCCGCATATCGGTCGCACCAATTGCCAGTATCGTAATAAATGTGCTTTGGGATGCCCGTTCGGTGCTTATTTCAGTACGCAATCGGCCACTTTACCAGCGGCTGTAGCTACCGGAAATCTGACCGTTAGGCCATGGTCTATCGTAACTAAAATATTATATGATAAGGACACCAAAAAGGCCAAAGGGGTAGAGGTACTGGATGCAGAAACCAACAAAACCTACGAGTTTTATGCTAAGGTGATCTTCGTTAACGCATCTACCATTAATTCAGCCTGGATATTGATGAACTCGGCTACGGATATCTGGCCTGATGGTTTGGGCAGCAGCAGCGGCGAACTGGGTCACAACCTGATGGATCATCATTTGGGAGTGGGGGCAAGCGGCCACATGGAAGGGTATGAGGACAAGTATTATTTCGGCCGCAGGGCCAATGGTATTTATATACCACGCTACCGCAACCTCAATGGCGAGAAACGCGATTATATCCGCGGATTTGGCTACCAGGGTCGTGCATCAAGAGAAGCATGGAGCAGGAACATCCCTGAATTAAGCATTGGCGCTGATCTGAAGGATGCGCTGAGCGAGCCGGGAGAATGGACGATGAACATCGGCGGATTTGGTGAAACACTGCCATATCATGAAAATAAGGTCACTCTATCTAAGGATAAAAAAGATAAATGGGGACTGCCCGTACCGGTCATTGATGCCGTTATCCGTGATAACGAAAATAAAATGCGCATCGATATGATGAACGATGCCAAGGAAATGCTGGAAGCTGCCGGGGTTACCAAAGTAAGAACCCACACCATGGAAGGCGTATTAGGTCGCGGCATACACGAAATGGGCACCGCCCGTATGGGTCGCGATCCTAAAACATCCGTACTGAACGAATGGAATCAAGTTTGGGACGCCAAAAATGTGTTTGTGACCGATGGTTCCGCCATGGTATCAACAGCCTGCCAGAATCCATCCCTAACCTATATGGCCATGACGGCCCGCGCCGCAGATTATGCAGTAAAGGAATTGAAAAAGGGCAATTTGGCTTAGTGATTAGAGATTAGTTAATTGGAGATTAGGGCACAATTCAAATTATCGCACCAGCACGAAACGTTCCTATGGAACGTAAAAAAATTCTTATATAATTTCCACCAACCAATCGTCCCGAGGGGGCGAATTTTACGCTATTACCGTCCCGTCGGGACGATTGGTTGGTAGCAGAAAAAAGATAATGAAAAAGCGTTCCATAGGAACGCCTGGTGAAAATGCGACAATTTGAATTGCATCCGGGATTAGTTTATTCTTATTAAATATTTTAAATTTAAGCCTTTACAGATCAATCCTGTGAGGGCTTTTATATTACCTTAATACTTATGAAAAAGATAAAGCTGATATTCCTGTGTTTATGTTTCCCTATGTTCTTGTTTGCGCAATCGGTTAAAATTGTCACCAATCATGTGGGTTACGAATTTGATGGGGCCAAAAAAGCCATTATTGTAGCGGACGGTAAACCTGCCATTGCCTCATTTGAATTGATCGATACCAAAGATGGTAAACAGGTGTATAGTGGTCAGCCGGTGTTTAGCGGAACAGTAGATAAATGGAAAAACTGGCAGTTCTGGACAATGGATTTTAGCTCAGTTACCGCGCCGGGCACTTATAAATTACAGGTTAAAACAGCAAACGGAACTGTTTCATCATATCCTTTCGTTATTGGTAAAAATGTGCTTGAAAAAGCCACTTTATCCGATGTGATCTATTATTTTAAGGGACAGAGAAGCTCGGGTTTGCTGGATAAGGCCGACCGCCATTCGCATCTGCAGGGTAAAAAGGATACCATCGATGCGCACGGCGGCTGGTATGATGCTACCGGCGACTATGGAAAGCACCTTTCACATCTTTCCTTTTCATCTTATTTCAACCCGCAACAGATAGCTTTCACTGATTGGAGTTTATTTAAAACCTTTGAACTGCTGAGTAAAAGAACGGGGACAGATTTTCGGCAATTTAACAGGCGTTTACTGGACGAAGCCATGTATGGTGCCGACTATCTAACACGTATGCAGGCGAAAGATGGCTCCTTTTATCGCTCGGTAGGCGCACCAGGGCCGGGTAAACTTCCGCAGGACAGGGCGATAGGCCCCGAGGGTAAAAGCTACCGCATTAAGGCATCTAAAAATGATGATCCCTTTAAAAGTGCTACCAGTGAAAATAATTGGCGTAGTTATCAATGCAGCTACCGGTCGGGCGGGGGAATGGCGATTGCCGCACTGGCAATAGCATCAACCTATAAAACCTCTGGCGACTACAACAACGCCGACTACCTGCAGGCTGCCGAAAACGCCTTTGATTTCCTGGAGAAAAACAATGCAGCCATGACCAATGACGGCAAGGAGAATATATTGGATGATTATTGCGCCTTAAGCGCCGCGACAGAGTTATACAAGGCCACACAAAATACAAAGTATAAGGATGCAGCTGAAAAAAGAGCCAGTCAGTTAATGAAGAGGCTGTCCTCCTGGAAAAATTATAAAGATTACTGGCGCGCTGATGATAAGGATCGTCCGTTCTTTCATCCCTCGGACGCAGGATTGCCCGTAACGAGCCTCGTTTATTATTATCCCTACGCCGAACCGGCTACACAGGCGCTTATCAAAAAAGCTGTCAAACAATCTATGCTTTATGAATTGGCTATCACAAGCGAGGTGAACAACCCCTTTGGCTATAGCAGGCAATTGACACAAGATACTCTGGGCAACAGGCACAGCGCCTTTTTCTTCCCGCATGGCAGTGATGCATCACCCTGGTGGCAGGGCGAAAATGCAAGGCTGGCCTCCATGGCCGCTGCTGCAAGGCTTGCAGCAAATCTTTTTGCTGATGACCAACCTTTTCATGACCATCTTGAAAGCTTCGCCGCAGACCAGTTAAACTGGATATTGGGATTAAACCCCTATGATGCCTGTATGCTGCAGGGTACCGGGCACAATAACCCAGCCTACGGTTTTTTCGGCACGTTTGAATATACCAATGCACCGGGAGGGATAGTAAATGGCATCACATCAGGTTTAAATAATGAGAATGACATTGATTTCAACCTCTCATACGCCGCAACCGGCAAGGATTACGACTGGCGCTGGGCCGAACAATGGCTGCCGCATGCATCCTGTTATATGCTGGCTGTGGCAGTACATTGATCCCGGGTCAACCCCATTTTTAACTATCGTTGCCTCCGCAACGGCTGAACTGCCCTGCTTTTATTTGCCGCATATAGCGCTCCCAAAAACGCTTTTAATAAATAAATCTTCAATTAATAAATCTGTACGCGTTTGTCTTGCGTAGTTTCTAAAAACAGATAGATCACTTATTAAAAACTTACACACATGAAAAAGACAAAACTTATTATTGCCGCAGTTGCCGTAGCCCTCACACTGGGCGGTGGTATCCTGCTGGCATCAGATCATGCGGATGCCCCTAATGTAAAGGGCAAAAGCACCGACATCACCGACTTGTATGTATTCCAGGGAGCGAATACCAACAACCTCGTTTTTGTTGGAAACGTACAGGGTTTGATGAGCCCGACTACAACTCAAACTGCATCGTTTGACGAAAACACGGAGATTGAATTTAAGATCGACAACACTGGAGACAATGTTGAAGACCTAGTGATCCAATGTGTTTACAAAGGCGGCAAAATGTATATCTATGGTCCTGTAAAACCAGCGCAAACAGGTTTAACAAGTACAATAGTGGGTACTGCTGCGGTAGTTGTTCCGGTTACACCTTATGGTTCTGCACCAATTATTGCCACATCTAAAAGCGGCATCATGGCATTTGCAGGTCCAAGAGATGATCCATTCTTTTTTGACCTTGATCAATTCCACAAAATCACCGGCGGAACTGCTACCGGCTTTAACAATCCCGGAACCGACACTTTTGCAGGTACTAATGTACTGAGTGTTGTGGTAGAAGTGCCAAAGACTTTATTGAACAGTACTGGTAAATTAGGCGTTTGGTTAAGAACTGCACAAAATCATTAATTCACAAAAAAACAAATTACGATCATGAAAAAGAATATAATATATAGCATAATTGGGCTTTGTGCATTAACTTTTACGTTAAGCGCATGTCATAAAGATAAAAACGTTACCCCGGCTGACCCCAACACAGGCGAGGTATTCGCTGTTGTTGGCGACCAGGTAGGGCGTCCGGGTATTGCCACTGTTTTTGTAGCAGCGGCTGATAGAGATAATTTTAACGCGACCATACCCTCTGTAATGGGTGCCGCCTACCAGGCAAAATTCCAGACCCAGTTGCAGGCTTATAACGGAGGTGCTTATACCACCAACCTTTTAGGATTATCTGCTGCCGCGTTTACCGGTGTTTTAGCCACTGACGTGCTGAATGTTTCTACAACAGGTAAAACCACCTACTACGATGGTACAAATGTACTTACAGGCAGGCAATTATCTGATGATGTGATTGATGTAAGCTTAATATTGGTATTTGGCGGCCCAACCGCTACAGCAAATCCAGGCTTAACATCAGATCACGTTGATCATAATGATAAACCATTTTTAACATCATTCCCTTACGAGGCTGCGCCCTGGTAATATTTTGATAGTGTTAAGTTGATTGGAACAAAGCCGGATAATTTCCGGCTTTGTTTTTATAACAGATATTCGTTGATATAACTAATTGCCTTTATTTGACCCTTAATATTTCCATGGAACACCCCGCCAACAGCTCATATCTTCATTACTGCCGCATTACCGGTATATCCATATTGCTTCTGCTTATTAGCCAGCCGCTTTGGGCACATGTAGTAGTAGGAGAGCTGGAGAAAATGTCAAAGACCGATGCCGCCTTTGTTTACCTGAAACTTGGCTATACCCATATCCTTCCCCTGGGTTTTGATCACATATTATTTATACTCAGCTTATTCTTATTAAGCCCCAAGCTAAAACCTGTCTTATGGCAGGCTACAGCTTTTACTATAGCACATTCAGTTACCCTCGGGCTTGCCATGTATCATGTAATTACGCCACCTGCAAAGATAGTGGAGCCAGTTATTGCACTGTCTATTATGTACGTGGCATTAGAGAACATCATCTCGCCAAAACTAAAGACCTCCCGTATCGGTGTGGTTTTCTTATTCGGATTGGTGCATGGGATGGGCTTTGCAGGCGCATTAGGGCACTTAGGCTTACCGCAGAACTCTTACTTGACTTGCCTGGTTATGTTTAACCTTGGGGTTGAGTTGGGGCAATTAACCGTCATATTAACCGCCTATTTCTTATTGGCCAGGTGGTTTGGCGATAAGCCTTATTACCGTAAATATATTGTGATCCCCTTATCTGTAATCATTGCAGCAATCGCCTGCTACTGGACCATACAAAGGCTATTCTTCTAAGTTAGCCTGTAATTCCTTATTCATATCAGGGCTAAGGTCATATTGATTTTTCTCGGCAGCTTTAAAAAACTCGCTTGCATTATATCCTTTACCCAGTCCTTTCATCATCACCCCCATATAATAAAGTTCAAGCCCTTCCAATGGCTGGCCTGATACATGCTGCTGGAATACTTTATAAGCCTCGTCGTGCTTATTATTCATGTAAAGGGTATAGGCATACCAGGCATAAGTTTGCGGTGTGGTACGGTTGCTTAGTTCGCCTTTTGCAAGTTCTTCGGCTTTCGCACGCTGATTTAATATTCCCGTAAGGATTTCAATTACATATTTATTATACATGTGCCCATATAGAGTATCTGTTGATTTGGTTACAAATTCTTCGGCATATTTTTTCTCAAGCGCTTTATCGCCACGTCCCTGTGCCATTTGATAGAGCTTGAAGATAGGGTCGGGCAGTTTGTTTTTTGTTTGGACGAATTTAAATATCTTCTCCGCCAGCGTATCATTTTTATCATGCACCAGCGCTATCCAGCCCAGACCCATTATGCTATGAAAATCAACACTGTTTAAGCGGATACATTCCTTATAAAGATCAGCTGCTTTTTGCAGGTCACCGGCATGTATATACAGGTCGGCTGCATTCGATAAGGCTACACCACGCAAATAAGGTACAGCCTTTTCCATATTGGCTGCTATTAACATACCACTAATAGCACTATCGATATTGGCGTTAAAGTGATCAAATTTTGACCTCCTGAAATAGTAACTGTAATCTTTATCCGTACTCATTTTCTTTAAGTAAAAGGCAGCTTCTGTATATCTCCCCAATTCAAAATTCACATCAAACGAAAGTGTCATATTACTAAAATCATCAATACCTATCTTTTTTGCCTTTTGCAGTAAAGTATCCGCCTGTATAAAATGATGCTGCAACATGGCAGATGATGTTAAAGAAATAAAAGGCGATGGCAAGGTTTCGTTATAGGTTTTATTAACACTTCTGTAAATAGCTTCGGCTTGTTTAACATCATTTATATCCCCAAACTGGTGAAAGCGGGTAATGAGTGTAGATGCATATTTTGATTCGTTAACCTGCCGCGGTTGTTTTGGGTTGATCCTGTTCTTCCAGAATTGCATATCCGTTTCATTGTCTTTAACCTGCCGTGGGTAGGTATAATGCTCAATTAAACTATCAACATAAGCGTTAGCAACAATTTGTGATTTATGTTTTGTACAGGAAGTAAAAAATAACGCCAGGCAAAGCGTGGCCAGGAAATATTTCATAATAATGGGTCTTTGAAAGCAATTACGTAAATATGGACTTGACGGTTTGAGTCCTTCCGACATATTAAACCTAAAGAGTATAGCCTTAATAAATCCCCATCGCGATAAACTACGTAGTTGAGTTAATTAACAAGTTTTTGACCCCGCTTATCGTGAAAAATTTACTGCTGCTTATTTGTGCCCTGTTTATGGTTAATACACTGTTTGCCAAACCCAAAGATATCACAGGCAAAGTAATTGATAGTGCAACCAACACGCCTGTAAGCGGGGCTACAATTATATTATCGCCCGGCAATAAAATTATTGTAACTGATGAGATCGGCAGGTTTACTTTTAAAAACAGCCTTTCTGCCATTGATAGTATAACTATTACAGCCGTTGGTTATGCACGGCGCAAATTGGGCATCGCTGATTTTAAAGAAGAACAAACTATTGCCATTTGCCGCCATCAAACCCAATTAGCTGATGTAGTGATCAGGGCAGATGCCGGAAATCCATATAAGGCTATCAGCGAAACAGATATTAGGATGCGCGGCGTATCCAATTCGCAGGAGGTATTGCGTATTGTTCCGGGCCTGTTTATAGGGCAACACCAGGGCGGGGGCAAAGCCGAACAGATCTTTTTAAGAGGGTTTGATGCTGATCATGGAACCGATATTGCGCTCTTTGCCGATGGGATGCCGATCAATATGGTTTCTCACGCTCATGGGCAAGGCTATGCCGACAGTCATTTTATTATCCCCGAAACAATAGAAAGCACCACCTTTAAAAAAGGACCGTATGATGCGGAGAAAGGCGACCTGGTTACTTCGGGATTTGTTGATTTCCATACAGCAGATGCCATCAGCAATAATACAGTAAGGCTCGAAGCAGGGCAATTTAATACTTTCAGGGCTTTGGCAATGGTTAATTTGCTGGATGATAAGGCTAAAGCGAAAGGTCAATCCTGGTATGCCGCTACAGAATACAGGTATAGCGACAGTTATTTTGATAACCCGCAGCATTTTAAGCGCTTCAACTTTTTTACTAAATATAAAGGCAAATTATCCGAACATAATACACTTACCTTATCAGGGTCGACCCTGTACAGTACCTGGTTTGCATCGGGCCAGATACCCGACCAGGCTATTGATAAGGGAGTGGTTGGTTTTTATGGCGCGCTTGATCCAAATGAGGGCGGGGTAACTTCGCGTACCAATGTAAACGCCCAGTTATTAACTACGGTGGGCGATAATGATATCATCAAAAACCAGCTATATTACAGCAGGTATAAATTTGATCTGCATACCAACTTTACCTTCTTTTTGGTGGATACCGTTAACGGGGATGAGATAAGGCAAAAAGAAGCGAGAAACTTGTATGGTTATAACGGCAGTTATATCCACGAAAGCTATTGGGGTAATACAAAAGTAACTACTGATATTGGCATAAACGCCCGTTTGGATGTAACCGATAGTACGGAACTGTCGCATACAGTAGATAGGTACACGCTCTTAAACCGCATAAAGCTGGGCGATATTAAAGAATTTAGCGCAGGAGCTTACATCAGTGAAACATTTCGTTTTAACGAGAAACTCAGCATCAATGCCGGCCTGCGTTTCGATCAGTTCCTATACCAGTATAACAACCTGTTTGCTGGGGATACCACCTTGCACGGTGTGGGCATATATAAAGCGCACAATAATACCATCAGCCCCAAATTGAATTTTTATTACCAGGCTAATGACAAAACAGAGATATACCTTTCAACAGGAAAAGGATTCCACTCAAACGATACAAGGGTAGTGGTTGCCGTTAATGGTGTACAAACATTGCCTTCTGCCTATGGCGCCGATTTGGGCATTGTATTTAAGCCAGCCAGTAATTTATTGATCAACGCGGCAGTTTGGTATATCTATCTGCAAAAAGAATATGTTTATGGAGGCGATGGGGGTACAGTTGATTTCAGCGGCCGTACCCAGCGGTTTGGCTTTGATTTTTCTGCACGTTACGAACCTGTAAAAGCTATCTTTTTCGACCTTGACATAAATTATGCGCATGGCCGTTCGCTTGATGAACCAACAGGGCAAAACTTCATACCGTTAGCCCCTGTTTTCAGTAGCACTGCCGGAATAAGTTATATTCACAAAAGCGGGCTAAATGGCAGCTTGCGGTACCGTTACTTATCTGATCGGCCTGCCAATGCTGATAATACTTTAATTGCCCAGGGTTATTTTGTAAACGACCTGGTGCTTAATTATACCCAACCTAAATACGAGATCGGCTTAACCATTAACAACCTGTTTAATGTTAAATGGAAAGAAACCCAGTTTGATACCATTACCCGTTTACAGCACGAAGCCACACCGGTTGACGGAATTGCTTTTACCCCAGGTACTAAATTTGACGCCCTGTTGCATATAAGTTACTTTTTCAAATAGCTGCTGAACTTTAATAAAGACTCAAGGCCCATTATAAGTTCAACTGATTCAGGATATATTCAAACACGAACGTCCAGTTATTAATGGCCTGTTGTGTGCTTTGCCCACTGCCGTGGCCGCTATCATAATCCATGTGCAGGATAATGGGGCTAACCTGGCCGGGGTTGTTTTGCAGGGCAGCTACAAATTTTTTGGCGTTCATAGGGTCAACCCTGGTATCATTAGCACCGGCTGTTATCAGCATAGGAGGGATGTTTACCCCTTCGCGGATGTTTTGATAAGGCGAATAACGCAGTAACCATCCAAATGCGTCAGCATCATCTGATGAGCCATACTCCGGTATCCAATACCGTGCGATCAGGAATTTATGATAACGCAGCATATCCAGCAACGGCACTTCGCAAACAATGGCTTTAAACAGATCCGGCCTTTGCGTGGCCGCCGCACCCATCAACAAACCGCCATTACTACCGCCTAATGCTACAATACGTCCGGCACTGGTATATTTCTCTTTCATCAGCCACTCGGCACAGGCATAAAAATCATCAAAACAGTTTTGTTTTTTGGCTAACATACCATCCAGGTGCCATTTTTCGCCATATTCATCACCACCCCTGATGCCTGGCTCCACTACAATACCGCCTTTTTCAATAAATGGAGCATAAAAGCCAAAGTAGCCCGGTTTGATGCCGCTCTGGAAACCACCATAAGCAGTCAGTAATACAGGATTGGTACCATCCAGTTTTATATCATTGCGGTGTACCATAAATACAGGTACACGGGTGCCATCTTTTGAGTTGTAAAATTTTATTTCGCCTACCATGTTACTCATATCAACCGGTAGGTGTCTTTGATAAAATAGTCTCCATTTAAAATTGGATGGCGAGGCCACATAAGTTTTAGGTGTTGATGTAAAAGTAACCAGCGAAATATATACAGAATCAAGGTCGCGGTCATAAGAGATACCACCTATACTGCCGCTTTCCGGCAGCGGCATGGGACGTAATTTCTTACCATTCAGATCATAAATGGTCAAACGGCTTTGAACGTCCTTTTTATCCTGGATGATGATATATTTTTTGGTAACCACATAATCTTCCATCACGGTTTCAGCCTCGGGTATCAGCGTTTTCCAGTTTTTATAATCAGGGTTAGCTTTATCTGCCACCATTAACTTACTGTTGGGAGCGTTATCATTGGTTTTTATATACAGCCTGTTACCAATGGCATCGGGATAAGCAGCAAACTTTTTGCTCTCATAGATCAATTTGCCCTCAGCCAGACTTCCAGTAGGCCGTATTTTAACGTTGTTCGTATAAAAATCACCTTCCCCATAAAAGCTCACATCGCTGTAGCGGTTATCGTACACATAAAAGGAGTTTTTTGCATCTGCGGTTGTACCAACAAATACGGCTTTCTCAATCGGGTCGCCGATTTTTAACAGGTAGGTCTTTAGTGGCCGTTGTTTGTCTACATCTTCCTGGCTGCGCAGGGTGATATAAGCGTGCTGCTGATCTTTTGTCCATTGAAAACCTGCCGTATTGGTAATGGGTGCATACAGTTGTTTACCGGTACGGGTATCAATAATA
>JABDFM010000074.1:13003-13168 GCA_013286565.1 Bacteroidota bacterium | reverse complement strand
TATCTGTTTACTCACCAGCAGTGTAGCCATGATAAAAAATTGAGCTATAATAAACTGGGTAACGGTTAGTGATTTACGTAGCCATGCATTGCGGGTTTTATTCGTGCCGTTATAGGCCTGGTTTTTAAGCACAGTTACCGGTTTATAATTTGACAGCACCAATGC
>JABDFM010000074.1:0-12993 GCA_013286565.1 Bacteroidota bacterium | reverse complement strand
GAAACAATACTTACAGTAATAACGAGGAGTATAATAAAAACAATAAGACCGGGTTGCCCCAAAAGATTCATACTGATGTCTTTTGCTATAAAATCAGAAAAAAGCTTTAAAACAACAGGAGTTAATGCGATTGAAATGATAACTGCTAAAAGAGTTATTAAAAATGTTTCGCTCAAAAACTGGCCAATCAATTGAGGGCGGGTACTTCCCATTGTTTTGCGTATACCGATCTCCTTTGCGCGCTGTGATGCCTGAGCTGTTGTCAAATTAATGAAATTGATACAGCCCAACACTAACAGGAACGCTGCTATTACCAACAGGCCATACAGTGTGTTTTTATTGGCAACATTCCCGTTATCAAAGGCACCATATTTTGGATTGAAATGGAGGTCGCTCAAAGGCTGCAAACTAAAGCTTGATTTGTCGCCCCTGTCTTCGTGTTTTTGTGGATTGTATTTTTTAAATAAGGCGTTTAACCGCGCCTCGATGTTAGAAACTTTAGTTTTGGGAGACAATTTAACGAAAAAATTGGAAGCTGACGTTGTACTGCCCCATCCAGTGGGTTGTACCTGGTCCTTTAAAGATTTGGCATTATTAATTGTGATAAAAGAGATAAAGTCTTTGAAATAAAGATCTGTGTTCTCTGTAAATTTCTGTACGATGCCGGTCACCGTTGTTTTTAAAGTATCTTCATAGATGATCTGCCGCCCCAGCATCTGATCGTAGGTTAGGGATGGGAAATAAATTTTAGCCTGATCTGAAGTGAGAACAACCTGGTAAGGCCCTTTTAAAGAGGTTTTCGCCGAACCAGCCAGCCATTTATATTGAAAAATATTAAAATAGCGTTCGTCTGCCAATACCGTATTTTGTTCGTTTTTAAACTTAGCCGGTGCTTTGGTACCATTAGGAATAGCGGCGCTAAACTGATCGAGTGTAAAAAATGGTGCCGAGCCATCTAAACCGGCTACTTCGTTTTTCACAGCATCAGGTAACGGGCCGCAAACCCCGCCATTGTAGCCAGGTTCACCCTGGAAAGAATAATTTGAAACTACCCGGTATATCCGGTCGCCATCCTTATGGAATTGATCGAAGGTAAAATCGTAGTGTACGATCAGGTAAATCACTAAAGCCGCGCTGATACCTATCGACAAGCCAATAATATTGATCAGCGTAAATAATTTGTGCCGTTTGAAACTGCGCAGGGCAGTTTTTAAATAGTTTTTTATCATGGCCCGTTGATTTTATATGATTTATGGATTCCGTTGATTCCTAAATTTAATAATCTTATTGTTATACTCACTCCGAGCGAAGGCTCTTTACCGGGTTGGCAATTGCTGCCTTTATTGTTTGAAAACTCAAAGTAAACAATGCCGTCAGCAACATTCCGGCGCCGCTCAATACAAATACCCACCAGCTTATGGGTGTGCGCTCGGCAAAATTTTGCATCCACTTATTCATCGTCCACCAGGCTATTGGCGTTACTATGATGAAGGCCAGTATAACCAGCATCACCAGCTCCGTTGATAGCAGTGTAACGATCTGCGTTACCGTTGCACCAAGCACCTTACGCACGCCAATTTCCTTTCTCCGCAGCCCGGTAGTGTACATGGCTAATCCCAACAGGCCCATGCAACTGATAAATACCGATAATCCCATTGCCCAACTTAATAAGGTTGAGGTACGTTGATCATTGTCATATAGCCTGGCGATAGTCTCATCAAAAAAATGGTAGTCAAAATCATCATTCGGGTATATTTCCTTATATGCTTTTTTGATCGAAGTGATGGCTTGCGCCCATTCATCACCATTAGGCCTTTGCGATTTAAGTGCAATATGGAAGGTGCTGTTAAAGTTAATATTTGTGCTGGTAATAATAGCGATAGGCGCTATCGGTGCATGCAATGATTCCTGGTGAAAATCAGACACCACACCGATTATCTTCATCGGCGTATCACCATTAAAGTCATCTATCTGTTTACCCACGGCGTCCCGGGGATCATTAAAGCCAATCATTTTGGCGTAAGTATTATTGATCAGGAATGCCTTTGTGCTATCCCCCGGTTGTAAATTTCGGCCCGCCAATAACCTGATATGATATACTTTTATATAATTCTCATCACCAAACTTAAGGCCCAGTTCCATTTTAACTTCTTTCTTCCCATCCCGGTAAGTGGCTTGTGTGGAGTGTCCATCGTCTGATGTTGGCGCATCACGCCCGGCGCTTATCATATCTATTTGCGGTATAGTTTTCAGCTTATTGATAAATACCTGGTTAAGGCTAGCCGTGCGGGTCTTCCAGTTTGTATTTACAATTACAATGGCATCTTTTTTCACACCCAGATCCTTATGAACAGCATAATAGATCTGTTTACTCACCAGCAGAGTAGCCATGATAAAGAACTGCGCAATTACAAACTGCGTAACGATCAATGACTTGCGCATCACTGAACTACGGGTCTGATTATCGCTATTTTGTGCCTGGCTCTTTAATACTGTTACTGGTTTATAACCCGATAATATCAATGCAGGGTAAAATCCTGAAAGAAGGCTGACTACCACGATCAGTCCGGCCAAAAACAACAATATTGCCGGTTGACCGAAAACATCAGCGGTCACCCCATAGGGCACAAAACCACTGAATAGTTTGAGTATGACCGGAGCCGTTGTTACCGAAATAATAACTGCGATCAGCGTGATCAAAAATGTCTCGCTCAAAAACTGGGCGATCAGCTGTTTGCGGCTGCTACCCATGGTTTTGCGGATACCTATCTCCTTGCTCCTTTGTGCACCCTGCGCAGTGGTAAGGTTGATAAAGTTGATACAACCCAATAAGAGGATAAAAATCGCAATAGTAAACAACTCAAACAAGGTTGTTTTGTCGGCCACGCGCCCGTTAAACGCACCATACCTTGCATCGAAATGCATCTCATCCAGCGGTTGCAGGTGAAACGTGTGCGTATTGCCTTTTGAGCTTGACCCTTGTTTGTCGTGCTTTTTGAGTATATCATTTATCTGCCGCTCAATACTGGAAGGTGCGGTTTGCGGGGATAACCGCACAAACAATTGCCGCTCGTTACTGGTACCGCCCCAATTGTTCAAACTGAGCCTTGCCCCAAGGTCTTTATTTGTGTTAGTTGTGCCGAATGATATAAAATCAGTAAACCTAAAATCTGTATTTTCTTTTGGGGTTTGAACAATGCCCGTAACTGTAGTTCTAATGGTATCATATACCACCGTTTTTCCTAACATCAGATCATAGGATAACCCGGGGAAATATTTTTGAGCCTGATCAGAAGTAAGCACTACTTTATTGGGTTCATCCAGCGCTGTTTTTCCCGAGCCTGCCAGCCATTTATATTGAAACAGGTTGAAATAGCCCTTGCCGGTGACAATAACATCATCCTGCGACTTAAATTTAGCCTGAGTTTTATTAGCGGGTATAGTTACATCGGTGGTAAACATGATAAAAAACGGCTCTGACTCTTCCACCCCACTTACCTGCGACTTAACTGCACCCGGTATCGGTCCGCTGACACCGCCATTGTAGGCAGGCTGGCCCTCAAACGTAAAATTGGTTACTACGCGATATATCCTGTCACTGTCCTTATGGAATTTATCAAAGGTAAAGTCGTAATGTACAATGAGGTAAATTACCAGCGCTGCGCTGATACCTATGGACAGCCCGATTACATTGATGAAGGTAAACAGCTTATTACGTCCGAAACTACGGAAAGCGGTTTTAAGGTAGTTTTTTATCATGAATGAGCCTGGTTAGACACAATCAACATAAAAATTGATACCAAATTTTAATCTATTGTAAAAGAACCACTTACAATAAAAATCAATCTCAAAGTGTACGCATGCGAACAATCGGTGTTCGGTAATGATACAGTGGGGTTAGTTAATTAGAGATTAGTGGTTAGAGATTAGTTGAATTACCCTTAATACTAATCTCTAATTAACTAATCTCTAATCACTCTGAGCGAAGGCTCTTCACCGGGTTAGCCAAAGCCGCTTTGATAGATTGAAAGCTGATGGTAACAAAGGCAATGATCAACGCCATTACACCCGCTAATACAAATATCCACCAGCTGATACTGATCCGGAAAGCAAAGTCGAGCAGCCATCTGTGCATGGAGTACCACGCAATTGGCAGGGCTATTATCGCTGCAAAAAGCACCAGCATTAAAAAATCCTTTGATAATTCGACCACGATTTGCGGCACGCTCGCGCCCAGTACCTTGCGTACGCCGATCTCTTTAACACGTTGTGTTATGGTGAAGGCTGACAAACCAAATAACCCCAGGCAGGCGATAAATATCGCTATGCATGAGAATATAGTAAATAAGCTACCTTGCTGTTGCTCGCTGTTGTAAAGCTTCTGAAATTTCTCATCCAAAAAAGTATAATCAAAGGGCACATTAGGCAAGTATTTATGCCAGGTATCTTCGATAGTGGCAATAGCTGATTGAATATTGTTGCCATCAATTTTTATTGATATAGTGCCATAGTTCCAGTTATTGGGTGCCGGCAACTGAAATAAAAGCGGGATGATCTTCTGATGCAGCGACTCAAAATGAAAGTCCTTTACTACACCAATGATCTTGCCTTTTATACCACCATAGCTCATATCCTTCCCTAAAGCGTTTTGTGCATCGCCCCAGCCAAGCATTTGCACTGCCGTTTCATTGATCACATAGTTGGCCGTATCTGTTTCATACGCACGCGAGAAATTTCGCCCGGAGGCCATTTGCATGCCATAAGTAGGTATAAACCCATAATCGGTAGTAATGTATTTGAGGTCGATCTTAAGGGGCTGCATAGCGCCGCCCTGCATGATGGATGCATTCTGGTCGTCCAGTAAACGTCCCGAAGGAATACGTGATGAACGCGCAATCTCTTTTACAGCTGGGTTTTTTAATAATTCCTGTCTGAAAGATTCATATTGATGGGTAAGTGTGCTAACATAGCCCATATTAATGACATGGTCTTTATTAAATCCCAGAGACTTTTGCTGGATATATCGTAGCTGCTGAAAAACTACAGTAGTAGCTACGATCAGGATAATGGAAATCGAAAACTGCACCACCACCAATACCTTGCGGAAAGAAATACCACCGTTACCAACCTTTAAAACACCCTTCAATACCTTTACCGGTATAAATGACGACATGAAGATAGCCGGGTAAATACCACTGATCAAACCGATAACAAATGGTAGTATCAGGATAACGGATATGACCTGCCATCTTAATAAGCTTGCAAATACCAGGTTAAGCCCCGAAAGGGTATTGATAAATGGCAGCATTAACCAGGTTAAAAATATGGCAAATAATAAGGCTACCCAGGTAACCAATACGGATTCGCTTAAAAATTGTCTAATGATCTCCTTTCGTTGCGCACCGATCACTTTTCGTATGCCGATCTCCTTTGCTCTTAGTGCGGAGCGTGCGGTGGACAGGTTCATATAATTGATACAGGCGATCAGCAATATAAATAAGGCGATGATGGAAAATATATAAACACGACTTATATCCCCATTCTCTTCAATCTCATCATCCAAGTGCGATCTTAAATGAATATCGGTTAATTTTTGAACAGTTAATTTTGTAGCCTGCGAGGTTTTTATATTTGCCGGCATCCCTTGTAAATGCACATACTTATCCAAAAAGGCAGGTAATTGGGAATCCAGTTTTTCAGCAGAATATCCTTTGGGTAAAAGCAGGTAGGTGTAAAATGAATTATTCCCAAAATTGGTCTCCAGTTGTTTCTCACCATAAATGGCGGTGTCCTTTAAGGTATTGAACGACATCAATATCTCGGGGTGCATGTGCGCATTTACCGGGAATGGTTTAAAAACGCCCGTTACTTTAAACTCATGCTTGGTATTATCCAGGATTATTGTTTTGTTGATCGGGTCCTCGTCGCCAAAATATCTGCGGGCGATGCTTTCCGTCATCATCACATTGTAGGGGTCTTTTAACGCGTTGCGTTTATCGCCCTTAGTCACATCTACACTAAATACATCAAAAAAATGCTCGTCGGCAAAGTAGCCGTTCTTTTCATTAAAAAGTTTTTCCTTGTAATGCAATACGGTTGTCCCGTTAGGCAATACACGGGTCATCTTTTCGATATCCGGGAACGCGTTTTGCAGCAGCGGGCCAAAGGGCGGCGCAATGGAGCTTAAATGAAGGCTTTCAACACCTTTGGCTGCATAAAATGTGCGGGTAACGCGATAGGTCCTGTCAGCATTTGCATTATACTTGTCATAGCTCACCTCATTAATAATATAAGCCAGGATAAGCAGGCAACAGGTTAACCCGATGGTTAAGCCAAATATGTTGATGAACGAGATAAATTTGTGCCTTGCGATATTACGCCATGCACTTCTTAGATAATTTTTTATCATGGGCCTAATGATTAAAGTATGAACAATACCCGACTATATTTTATAAGACGCCTACATTTAAAAAAGGGTTACAGCGGAAATGCCTTTTGTCTTAATTATGCTTTTCAGGCTCGAATTATCCATTTGCCCTTCCTAATCTCTAATTAACTGACCTCTGATCACTCGGAACGCAGGCTCTTCACCGGGTTAGCAAGCGCTGCCTTTACAGCCTGGTAGCTAACGGTTAACAGGGCGATGGCTATGGTAATGATCCCGGCTAAAGCCATTATCCACCAGCTTAGCGGCGCACGGTATTCGTAGTGATTCAACCACTTGTTCAAAAAATAAATGGATGCCGGAACAGCGATCACGATGGCTATGGTAACCAATACCAGGAAATCTTTTGATAACAGTCCCGCCAGGTTACTTACGCTTGCACCCAATACTTTTCGTACCCCGATCTCCTTGGTGCGTTGTTCAGCAGCATAAGCTGCCAGGCCAAACAAGCCCAGGCAGGAGATAATGATCGCCAAGCCACCAAACAGATTTGCCAGCGTTGCCTGCAACTTCTCACTTTCAAATTTCTTCTCAAATTCGCTATCCACAAAATGAATGGTAGGCGGATAGGCAGGGTTAATTTCTTTCAGCGTCTTATTGATCTGATCGATATCATCAGCAATGCTTTTAGCCGGGTTGAGGCGTAAGTCTAAAGCCACCACATAGCCGCCGACAAATGAAGTCAGCATTGGCGGTATCTTCTCGTAGGGTGATCCGCGCACAAAGTCTTTATACACCCCAACTATGGTCATCGGCTTATCACCCCACTTAATTACCGTGCCAACAGGGTGTTTTAAATTCATCAGCTTGGCAGCAGTTTCATTGATCATTGCGGTGTTATTAGTAGTATCAATAGGATATTGTTTTGAAAATTCGCGGCCTTCGATCAGCTTGACCCCGGTGGCTTCAGTAAACTCATAGCCCGTATGAAAAATATCAAACAATATTTTTTGATTAGGCTGTTTACCAGGCCATTCTACTCCCCAGGTATTATTCCCGGTTTGCGTAATACTAAGTGAAACGCCGGTGGCACTGGTGATTGCACCCGAGCTTTTAAGCTCGTTAATGAAAACATCTGATTTTTTATCCAGTGTTCCTTCGATCGGTATCTCGACCAGGTTATTTTTATCGTAGCCATTGGACCTGTTTTGAATAAAGCGGATCTGGCGGTAAATACATATTGTAGCGGTGATCAGGAAAACAGCGAACGCAAACTGTACCACTACCAATATTTTACGTATAGGTAAAGCGCTTTTGCCGCCTTTGAACATCCCCTTCAAAACTTTTATAGGCTGAAATGAGGAAAGGTAAAATGCAGGATAGCTCCCTGATATCAATCCTGTCAAAACAGCTAATCCCACAACAATTGCCCATGCGTACCATTCACCGATCGGTAAAGACAGTTTAATATTTAACAGGTTATTAAAAAATGGAATACTTAGCACCAATAGGATCACCGCAACGATGGTTGATACAAAGGATAGGATAAGCGATTCAGTAATAAACTGACTGATCAGTGATTTCCGGCTCGAGCCGATCGCTTTCCTGATACCTACTTCTTTTGCCCTTTCTTCTGACCGTGCGGTTGAAAGGTTCATGAAATTCACACAGGCTATCAGAAGTATACATAAAGCCAGTATTTCAAATATGTGCATCTGGTCGATAAGCCCTCCTACTGATTTCCCGTTCTCGAATGTAGAACGAAGATGAAGATCGGAGAATGGAAAAAGGAACACCTGGTTCTTATTACCATCGCTATGCCGCGAGATCATCGTTTTCAGGTTGTTGTTGGCGCTTGTTAAATAAGAGGGATCTTTTAATTGCACCAATGTCCTGGCAAAATTGCTGCCCCAGTCGGCGTTTTTAGCCCAGGGGTTTTCATCTTCAAAAATTGTCCATGGTATTACAAATTCAAATTGAAAAGTAGAGGTAGGCAGTACATCATCAATTACCCCGCTAACCAACAATGGTAATTTATTATTCCGGGTGATGGTTTTGCCCATCGGTTCCTGGCTGCCAAAAAGTGTTTGCGCCAGTGTTTTGGTAATAATGATAGAATTAGGCTGTGTTAAGGCGTTAGCTGCGCTCCCCTCAATAAAATGATAGGAGAACATACCAAAGAAACCCGGCTCGGCAAAAAGGCCGGTTTTTTTAAAGCTGTTATTATTGTAGGTGATCAGCCCGTCAGCACTGTAACTGATAACCCTTGCCGTTTGTACTACACCCGGCACTTCGTTTTTAATAGAAGTTGACAATAACCGGGGCGTAGCGGCAAAAGTGTATATCTTACCGTCGCCGGGTTGGTTATTCTCAATAAGATAAACGTTATTCAGGTTCTTAAACTGGTGATCAAAAGATAAATGATACGAAACATATAATAACAGCAGCAAACAACTTGCTATGCCCAGGGTTAACCCACCCGCGTTTATCAATGAAAAGCCAGTATGCTTTTTAATATTTCGCCATGCTATTTTAATATAGTTCCGTATCATATTTGGTTTATGGTTCATTAGTTTAGCCCCCTCTAAATCTCCCCCTGTAGGGGAGACTTTTTATTTTTCCTTTCTAAAGCCCTCCCTCCAGGGGAGGGTTGGGAGGGGCTTATTCACCGCTCACTTAGTTCAACGTCAAATTAACCCTGCCGCCGCCGTTTACATCCACCGGTACACCGCCGCCGTTTAGTTTGCCTTCTACTTTGTCTTTATCTTTGGTGCCGCTAAAATTATCACCCAGTTCTGCAGTTACCTTATTGCCGTGCAGGTTCAGGTCGGCCCCTTGTTTTGATGGCAATTGCAGATCAACATGACCGCTGCTTACATCAATTTTCACATATTTACCAAGCTCTGTCATTTGAACATGCAGACTGCCACCACTGGTGTAGGTATCCAGGCTGCAATAAAGGTTTGTCAGGTTAACACTTCCGCCACTGGTACCTGCGTGCATCTCACCTTTGATATTGCTGGCCTGTACGCTGCCGCCGCTGGTAGTAGCATCAATTTTCCCGTTTAATTGATCCAGATGCAATGAACCGCCTGATGTTTCCAGCCTGATTGTTCCCGAGCAATTATCAGCATGTACACTTCCGCCGCTGGTTTCGAGGTCAATATTCTCACTTGAGTTAGAAACGGTAATACTGCCTCCTGAGGTCCTGCCATGTATATTGCCCGATAGCTTATCAATGTGCAAGCTACCACCGCTGGTGCTGAATTTTTCTTCACCTTTTAAATTGTCTAAATGAATGCTTCCGCCGCTGGTTTCCAGGTTGGTAGCTACATTTTCGGGGACATAAACTTTAAACGCTATGTTTAATGATTTGCGCCAATCCCAGTCGCCACCGTTGTGCTTATTTTTTGCCACGGCATGTACCTCATTATTGCTTACGGATACATCCAGCGAATAATCATCTTCCAAACGTTTTTTTATTTCGTCGTTTGATGGAACGATACCATTGTTGCCTGTAATGTAAACTTCTACACGTGCTGTTTCGCCCGATGCGCCGCTCACCGTAATACTACCGCCCGAAGTGCTTACAAATACTTTCTTTACCGCATCGCCCGATAGTGATTTAGTCAGATAAGGGGTTTTGTTATCCTGCGCCAATGAAACTACGCCCTGGCAGGCAAGGAAAAATAATATAATATAGGCTTTCATGATCTTTCTTGTTTAGTTGTTGTTAATTAAATTTTACGTTGATATTTCCGCTTGATGCATCGGCAGTTACAGGTGCACCACCGCCATTAACAGTTCCTTTTACATGATCCTTGTCCCAATCCCCACTAAAACCGTTAAATTGGCTTTGGTTCACTTTGTCGCCTTTTAAATCAAGATCAAGTCCTTGTTTTTCAGGTAATTCAATATTAATATTCCCGGCGCTGGAAGCCAGCTTCAAATATTTACCTACCTGTTTCATTTGTGCATTTAAGCTGCCTGCGCTGGTTGAAGCTGATAGGCTGCAATCCATTTCCTTCAGGTCGATACCACCGCCCGATGTACCAGTAATTAATTCTCCTTCAATATTATCGCCTTCAACTCCACCGCCGCTGGTGAAAGCGTGAATAGTTCCTTTTAAATGTTCCAATTTTAATCCGCCGCCTGAAGTCCGCAGCTTGATATCGCCATCGCAATTTTTAGCTACAATGCCCCCACCACTGGTTGACAGGTCTATTGTTTCGCTTGAATTTGAAACCAATATGCCGCCACCGGATGTTACGCCATGGATCTTCCCACTTAGCTTGTTAATGGTCAACCCACCACCACTGGTTTTAAATTCTTCGTTCCCGCTTAAATCATCAAGGCTTATACCGCCGCCGCTTGTGGTCAGCTCTGTATTTGACTGTTGCGGAACATAGATTTTAAAGGATATGCTCAACCCTTTTTTCCAGTCCCAATCACCGCCATCGTGCTTGTTTTTTGCAACAGCGCGCACTTCGTGACCGGTTACAGAAATATCGAGGTCATAATATTCATCCAAACGTTTTTTGATCTCTTCTTTTGAGAGTTCCTTGTCATTATTCCCCTTTATATAAACTTCTACCCGCGGGGCCTCGCCGCTCTTGCCGCTAACTGCAATCCCCCCGGCTGATGTAGTTACCACCACACTGTTAATGGCGTCATTTGCCAATGATTTGGTGAGGTATGGCGTTTTGTTGTCGTTATCTTGTGCCAACGCGATAACGCTCTGGCATACAACAATAAATAAGGTTAAATAAGTTTTCATAATTTTTGATTTGTTTGTCTAATAGACCTGCATTTCAATAGATACGTTGCACCGAAATTGAAATTTATTATTGGTTCATTTGTTCACTGGTTCATTAGTATCTATTCAATACTGACTATTCACTACTCACTAATCTATTCGCTCCTTAAGCCCTCTTCGAGAGCCATGCTCCTACGCTGAAGCTTCGGCGCAAGCGTAAGCTCATTCCGAGCGAAGGCTCTTCACAGGATTTGCCAGAGCTGCCTTGATGGATTGGAAACTTATGGTAATAAAGGCGATCAGGATAGCCATCACACCTGCCGAGGCAAATACCCACCAGCCAATGCTGGTGTGGTAGGCAAAGGCCTGTAACCATTTATACATCAGGTACCAGGCAACCGGCGAAGCGATAATGATGGCAATGAGCACCAATTTGATAAAATCCTTTGCCAGCAGGCCAATGATGCGGCTTACGCTTGCACCCAATACCTTGCGCACACCAATTTCGCGGGTACGTACCTGCGCCGTGTAGGCCGCCAACCCTAATAAGCCAAGGCATGAAATTAAAATAGCAATGGAAGCAAAATACGTAAATAAGATCCCCTCCTGCTGCTCGCCTTTGTATAAATTGTTAAATATATCATCCAAAAAAGCATAGCTAAATGGATATTGACCATTATATTGCTTGTAATAGGTTTCTGCCGCATGGATGGCTTTGGGTGCGTCCCGGCCTGTTGTTTTTATATACATGGCGAAGAGATTATTAGGCTGGTAGAAAAAAACCGCCGGGGCTATTTTTTCTTTCATGGTAGCAAAATGGAAGTCTTTTACCACGCCAATAATGGTTCCCTTTGTTTTCCACATCCTGAATCTCCGGCCTATCGGATCTTTATATCCCAACTCTTTTATGGCCGCCTCATTTAATATCAGGTGACTTGTATCATTTACAGCTCCGGTAAAATTGCTCCCTTTCACTAATTTCATCTTAAAGAAGGGTATAAAATCCTTGTCGGTACCAATAGGGTGCACAATAAGGGTTTGACCGGCTGCTTTACCATCCCAATCATTATCACCAGATATGCTGCCGATATGTACAATGTTCCCACTTGAACGGGTTACACCTAATATCCCAGGCTGCTTTAATAATTCAGCCTTTATAGCGTCATAATGTTTGGTCATATCCCGCATATAAAAAGCGAATACGTGGGCCTTATCATAACCGAGATCCTTTGAACGGATGTAGTTTAACTGGATAGTAATGATCATGGTACCGATGATCAATATCACCGAAAATGCAAACTGCGTAACTACTAATATTTTACGAAATAGTACATCGCCGATACCGGCAGAAATTTTGCCTTTCAAAGCCTTAAGCGGTTCAAATGAAGAGAGTAGTAATGCCGGGTAAATACTGGAGGCTGCCAGCGTACCTATTATTGTTAGGACGATGACCATCCAGATATGATAGTCTGCAATATTAAAGGTCAATTGTTTGCCGGATAGCTGGTTAAACACCGGCATCAAAAGATAAATAACCCCTATGGCCAGGATCGTCGCCAGGCAAAACAACAAAGCTGTTTCTACGATAAACTGCATAAACAATTGCGTTTTACCTGCCCCCACTATTTTTCGCATACTTATTTCCTTCGACCGAAGCATGGAGCGCGCGGTGGACAGGTTGACATAATTTATGCAGGCGATAACCAATATCAATATGGCTATCACAATAAATATCCTCACCGTTTCAATGCCCTTATTGGTCAAATCGGCATTGTATAAATGCAGTTTTGATACCGGCAGTAATAAATAGTCGGCGTCCGTATCCTCGGCCCTGTGGCTAAGGTGTATTTTT
>JABDFM010000073.1 GCA_013286565.1 Bacteroidota bacterium | reverse complement strand
ATCCTTGGTCACATTTTCCATTGGCTTTGGTGGCCCGTCCTGCTCAATAAAAAAGTATTTCATGCCCGATGTGTGCCTGGCATCAAAAATTGGTTTAAAATCAATATAGCCGCTGCCGATTTCTGTGGGTTCTTTTGTGGTTTTGTCCATATCTTTCACATGCCAAAGCGGTATACGGCCGTGGCATTTCTTAAATATCTCTACAGGGTTATGCCCGGCGATAACTGCCCAGCCAAGGTCAAGTTCGCTCTTTACCAAATCTTTGTCGGTATTGGCCATAATGTAATCGTAAGGCACTACCCCGTTTAT
Organism: Bacteroidota bacterium; assembly: GCA_013286565.1. GTDB lineage: Bacteria > Bacteroidota > Bacteroidia > Sphingobacteriales > Sphingobacteriaceae > Mucilaginibacter. Next base: position 13,209 of record JABDFM010000073.1, on the reverse strand, counting down.
CGGCACAAACTCAAAGCTGTGGTTATGAAACGCAAACTGCACTCCGGCTTTTTTGCATGCTTCCCCGGCTTTGCCAAACACATCCACCGCAATTTTAACGTCGTCCATCGTTTTTGTCGGTATTGCTGCGCACACCAGGTATTCCAAACCGCCCTCCGCTGCTTCGTCGGCTAATTGCTGTGCATTGTCCTGCAGGTTAGCCGTTTTGGGCATGTGCTCGATCATGGGTGCATACTTTTTTATTTGAGCGGAGTCTTTTGCGTTAGTGGCTAGTTTCATCAATGTGGGTACGGTAAATTGCATTCCCCCCACATGCGCACTGCGCCAGGTCATTCCCATATCTTTTACCATGCCGGCAAATTCCCTGGGTTTGTAGCCATAATAAAGCCCTTTTAAGCCGCTGGCGCTTTCCAGATTCTTATAACCAATTGCCGCCAGCTTTTGCAGCGTGCCTTTAGTATCGGCCTCCATCAAGGCGCCAACTGTGTACAATTGCAGGCCAATAGCATCGCTGGTTTTGGGCATAATAAAACCTGCAGCGCGGCTAAGCGCTGGATACAGTACGCCTGCTGCGGCAAGCATACCAGTTTGTTTTAAAAACATTTTTCTGTTCATGTCAATTCTGTTGAGGTTTTTTAGTTTACCGAATAACTTACAAATGCGATCCTTTTACTGTCAGGGCTCCACGACGGCGTGTTGATGGTGCCCGCCCCACCATAAAACACAGGTGTTATATCTTTAACAGTTTTTGTTTTGGGATCCATTAAACGGAGTTTGACATTTTTACCAAACGGGTGATTTTGTTTTTCATCAGTAGTATAGGCTATGTACGCAATCCATTTATTATTTGGTGAGGGATGTGGAAACCAGTTGGCATTCTCATCAAAGGTCATTTGTTCCTGTTGCGAGCCATCAGTGTGCATTCGCCAGATTTGCATGCGGCCGCTACGATACGAATGGAAATATATATACTTTCCATCAGGAGAGTAATCAGGCCCGTCGTCTAACCCTGGGGCGTCAGTAAGTCTTTTCGGAGCGCCCCCTTCCACCGGTATGGTGTAAACATCCAGGTTGCTAAAGGTACCTCCGCAATAGGCTAATGTTTTGCCATCAGGGCTCCATCCATGCCAAAAAGAAAGATCCTGGGAGGTTGTTATTTTCCTCGGCTCCCCGCCTGCGGCAGATACGATAGAAATAGAAAATTTATAAACTTTTTGCCCAGGGTTGTTCGTATCGAAACTGGCTAATGCTAACCATTTGCCATCCGGTGAAAGCCCGTGGTCGTCCATGATTTGATTAATTGACCCAGTGTTAATTTCAGTTAACGCTTTAGTGGCCAGGTCCAGCTTGTAGATTTTGCCTCTAAAGTTGACGACAAGGTAATTGTCGGGATGCCAGTTGGGTGCTTCGAAATCCCCTTTGGCTACTAATACCGTATCAATTTTTCCTGTTTTGATATCAAGAGTCTGGATATAGCTCGTCGTGTCGTGTTTACTTTGTGCGAATACAGAGGCCGAGAAAAGCAAGCAGAAAAACATCATACAGGCTGATTTAAAAAACGGCAAAATGCAGGTGCTAAATAATTGTTTTATTGTTTTCATATCTGGTGGTTATAATTGAAGTACAATTTTACCCAGCCGGCAGAAATTAGGAGTGCCACTTTGCATAAATAAAAGTGGCACTATGCAGATCGCTTAATCCTCTAAGTATTCGGTAGGCGTTTTGCCGGTCACTTCCTTAAATGCCCTGTTGAAACCCGTTTTGCTGTTGAAGCCGCTCATATAAGCTATATCCATAATGGTGCGTTCTTCATTGTTTTTGTTTTTCAATTCAGCCTCAACGTGGCGGATGCGGTATTCCTTGATAAAAGTGAAGAAGTTTTTATTGAAGGCTTTATTGAGTGTTTGTGAAAGCAGCAGCTTTCTGATGCGGGTCAGCTCGCCCAGTTTTTCGATGGTAAGCTCTGGATCGAGATAGGGCTTATGCTCGTCCATAAATTTTTCAAGTTTTAGCTGATAGCGTTGCAAATCATCGGCCTGTAGTGCCGATTGGAATATCTCCTCTTTTGCCGGGATAAAAACGGGGATGCTCTTCTGCCAGATACCTAGCACCACGAGCAGGAAAGTCATAACTATGAAACAATATTCGTTGGTGATAATGGTTATATTGGTATCATCATAGTTTGTAATGAACCTTGCGAGGATAGCTTTGAGCAAAAACTCTGCGACCTGCAGCGCGATAATGACGATCATCCAGTTGACGGTAATGCTTCCCGGTACGCCTGAATAGTTTTCGCGGATCAGTTGCCGGTGTTTGCGAAGCATGTTGATACAAAACCAAAAATAATAGACGATGAGCGCCAGCACTAAAGCCATTCCCGTGTAATATATCTTTAACCTGGCGTCGGATGCCACATTCGGAAAAAAAACCACAAACAGAAGGATACTAACTGCCAACGGCGAATAAATGTATAACTGCCTGGCGCCGAACCCGGCTTCCCTATCCGTAAGGTATTTGATATACCAACCGCAGGTAGCGATAGTACTCGTGCCAAATACCGCGGCTATGGCGCTGTATAAACGGTTGCCTGTGATCACTGATACTTCATCAAAGCCGAATTTCACCACGAAAGTGGCCAGTATGGCGATGAGCAATTTGTCGCTGATATTTAACGGCGATTTGAGAATACCGATCAGCACAATACCGATGATTGCCAGAATAATTCCGATGGATATGAGAAAGTGCATATTAATGCGCTGGTAACTGTGTACGCTCGACTTGGGTTTACAGATTGTGAATATAGGCAAATCCGCATAATTGCCTAATTTTTAACGCTCAATAATTGACAGGAAGTCACCTCGCTAACCAGCAGAGACCTTTAAAATATTGAGGTGAACGAAACAATAATAAAGTATGAGAAAGTATAATTAATTTGCTCCCTTTGAACTACCAATTAACAACTATAACGTTATCCTATCGCAATAATATACCGCCATCACATTTTTAACTCTAATTTAACGTGCAAAGTGTAACACTATAGGTGCAGATTTCATCTTATGGTTATGAGAATGTTTGCTGTACGAATGAGATTTGCCCTTCTTCTATTATTTTCACTTATACCCTGCGTTGTTTTTGCGCAGGTCCAGGTTAAAAAATCAGTTGCCATAAAAACTACCACCCCGCCTAAAATTGACGGTCTGCTGGATGATGAGGCCTGGAAAAATGCACCAATAGCGGGTGACTTTGTTGAGTTTAGTCCCGTTGCCGGCCGACATGAATCACAGGAAAACCGGACGGAAATAAAAATATTGTATGATGACAATGCGATTTATGTAGGCGCCCGCATGTACGAAACCTCGGCAAAAGGAGTAGCCCATGAATTAGTAAACCGCGATAACGTAGGCACATCCGATTTTGTGGGTGTTGTATTGGACACCTATCACGATGGCATAAACGCCGTGGGCTTTTACGTTACTGCAGCAGGGGTTCAGTTTGATGCCAAATACTCCCCAAACCCCAACGGCAACACCGAAGACCCGACCTGGAATGCCGTATGGTTAAGTAAAGCACACATTGACGGGCAGGGCTGGACAGCCGAACTAAGGATCCCTTATTCGGCGCTGCGTTTTGCTAAAAAAGACGTGCAGTTATGGGGCTTGCAATTGGTGCGCCGCCGGCAATATGAGCAAAAGGAATTATTTTGGAATGAGGTAGACCCGAAAAAGAATGGTTTTGTGAACCAGGAGGGCGAGTTGCATGGCATACAAAACATTACGCCACCGGTACGCCTGGCGTTTTATCCTTACATTTCTACTTACATCAATCACTATCCTTACAATACGCCGGGGCTTAAAAACACCAGCGCCCAGTTTGACGGCGGCATGGACGTTAAATACGGGATTAGTGAAAGCTTTACGCTCGATCTGACGCTGGTGCCCGATTTTGGGCAAGTACAATCTGATAATAAGGTATTAAACCTTACGCCTTTTGAGGTTAAATATGTAGACAACAGGCCATTTTTTACAGAGGGAACGGAACTGTTCAATAAAGGGAACATTTTTTATTCGCGAAGGGTAGGCGGGCAGCCGGTAAATTATAACGCAGCCTATGACAACCTGAAGCCCGGTGAGCAAGTGATCAGTAACCCGACCGAAACCAAGTTATTAAATGCTTTTAAAATAACCGGGAGGACAGCCAGCGGCCTTGGCATTGGTATATTCAACGCTGTTACCGACCCCACTGATGCCGTTATCCAGGACAGCCTGGGCCATACACACCGGTTCCAAACGTCGCCCTATGCCAATTACAATATCCTCGTGCTGGATCAAAACCTGGCCAACAACTCGTCAGTAACGCTGATCAATACCAATGTCGATCGCTTTGGGAAAGATTATTCTGCTGATGTGGGCGGCGTGGTGTTTAACCTTTATAATAACAAGGCCAATACTTATACCCTACGCGGCTTTGGGTTGATGAGTAATTTATACGGCGCTGGTACAAAACCAACCACAGGCTACAATTACGAATGGGCGGGCGGAAAATCATCCGGCAATTTTACCTGGATACTGACCGAAGATCACGTCGATGATAAATACAATCCAAATGATCTGGGCATATTGAATAACAACAATTATTTCGACCATAACCTTAACATGCAATATGCCGACTATAAGCCCAAAAAATGGTTCACCCAATGGGATGTATTTGGCAACCTGTACTATTCGCGCAGGGAAACCCCCTCGGCTTTTCAGAGATTTAACCAAATTTTAGGGTTCGACTTTAAGCTGAAAGACTTTTCTTACATCGGGTTAAATTTTGCGCACAACTCACAGGCAAATGATTTTTATGAGCCGCGCGTGGCCGGCCGCGTATTCCTGTCGCCCGAAAATAATAACGCGGGCATCTATTACAATAACAATCCTGCTGCCCGTTTTAACTGGGGAGGCAATTATTTTTACCGTAAATTTTATTCACACGGCGGTTATGGCCATGATATTGTACTGTTTTATAACCTGCGTGTAAATGACCATTTTTCATTCGGCCAAAATGTTTCTTATATGCCTCGTATCAACAATACCGGTTATTCCACGGTCGACAGCGTAAGCAACAACCCCGTGTTCGCATTGCGCAATGTGCAAACCATCGAAAATATCTTCAATATCAAATACACTTTTAACGATGTGATGGGCCTTACGTTCAGATTGAGGCATTACTGGTCGAAACTGATTGTGCAGCAATATTACGACCTGGGCCAAGCCGGTACGCTTGATCCGCTGACCTCGTCGCATTTCAATGCCGATAATAACATGAATTATAACGACTGGAATATCGATATGCTGTACGTGTGGGAAATATCGCCGGGAAGTGAACTGAGTTTCGATTGGAAAAATTCATCACTTATTGATAATGACCAGTCCCGCCAAAACTACATCAACAATTTTGAGAACACGCTTCATGTGCCCAAAAACAATAACTTTTCGCTGAAGATCTTATACTATATTGACTACCAGAGCCTACGGAAGCATAAAAAAGTTTCGGCGAAAGGATAACATCTGATTAACTATACTTAGCCGGTCCGGATAACCATACGCAAAACCATGAGCGTTTTCCCTCACAAGCATAACTGCAGATTTTTTCGAACATGAGTCACGCGATTTTCGGCTTTATCTGAATATCCTTATATTAGGATGTATAAACTGCGTGTTTACTTTTGAACCTGCTGTAATTGGAACTGGAGAAAAATATTTTTATGTCAGAGCAATGGAATAACTTTTTTGTGATGGTGGGTGGCGGCGCGGCGGGACTTGCAGGTCTGATTTTCGTCGCGATGTCAATCAATCACGTGATCATTATCCAAAACACAACACATAAAAACCGGGCAATTAACATGCTGACCGGCTTCACTGCAATTTTCATGGCAAGCAGTCTTGCGCTTATTGGGAATCAATCTCCTAAAATGCTCGGCTTTGAGTGGCTTATTCTCTGGCTCATCGCAACAATCATCTTCATTAGAGGTTATGTTATAGCTATCAGATCGGGTATGAGTTCCATCGGATTGAAGGTAACCCGCCTGGCAGGCGGCACAATTTGCTATCTGACTGAAGTTATAAGCGCAATTTTCCTTATTCTCGGATATAGCTCAGGGCTTTACATCGCAGCGGTCGCAATCATTATTTTATTCGCGTTCCTCATTTCGGGAGCATGGCTTCTTATGATCGGCATCTACGAAGACCGGGGTAAGTGAGGAACAAAAAAGCCTCAAATCTTTTGACTTGAGGCTTTCATTTACTGAGGTAGCCCCAACAAGACTATTCTCGAACCATTTCCTTAAAAATCTACAAGTTTTAGCAGCTATTTATCATGGATGATCTTAGGGTCGGTTTCCTTATAGCTACTAAATTCAGCATTAAAACACATTAGAAGACTGCGGATCAAATGATTGAAGCCTTTTATTTACTATCATAGTTAGAATCCAAGATTAATTTATAAATTAGTCGTTAATGAAACCTTACCTGTTATCTTATCTATTTTTGTTTTTATTGGCTGGAATGGGGTTATTATCCTCCTGTGGTGATATAATTGAACCTTCAATTTCCAAAAGCATAGTTTTGACAGAGGCCCCGTCAAACCAGTATCTAAGTACCAGTTACACCATAAACTTCTGGTGGGAAGAGGTGGGCAATGCTTTATCCTATCACTTACAGGTGGTCACTCCCAATTTTAATGCGCCGGGAAGCCTCGTTCTTGATACTATCGTAAAAAAGAACACATTCGCTTTTACACTTAGCCCTGGTAGTTATCAATGGCGGGTGATGGCAGAAAACGGCAGTTCCCAAACGGCCTATAGTACCCCAAAAAGCTTTACTGTCGCAGCAACTTCTATTAAACAACAATCCGTTCAGCTGGCTTCTCCGGTAAATAATTTTATCACCAATCAAAGTGCTATTATTTTTCAGTGGGGCAGCCTCTATGGGGCAACACAATACCGTTTTGAGATTGATACCAATAATTTTGTTAATGAAAGCACTGTTATATCTAACCAAGTTATACCTGGCCAACAAATCAATTTTACTTTTCCAAAAGACCAGGTTTATCAATGGCGGATAAGGGCTGAAAATGATACCGCGCAGGCTCAATGGTCAACTGTCAGTGTGGTGACCTATGACCATACTCCACCTCTTCCCGTTAACTTAATTTCCCCAACCAATGGCCAAACGATCGGCCTGCCCGTTCCTCTTCAATGGAGCGCAAGTATTTCTGCCGTAAAATATAAAGTATATGTATTTAAGAGTGATTCCACTTCATTGTACAACCAGAGTTTCCCGTTACAGGTCAGTACAACTAACTATAGTTTCAACCTGGGAAATTCCGGTGATAAAGTATATTGGCAGGTAACCGCACTTGATGCCGCCGGAAATGAAAGTTTGGTTAGTCAGTTAAGAAGTTTTGTTTTGCAGTAAACTGGCAATGACATGAAAAATAAAAAACTGACTTACTTTTTAGTGTTTATCATATTAATTGTCTGGGGAATAATCATTTACAGAATATTTGATTCGGTTGGAGGAAATGATGAAGATAATCTACAGACAACATCTGCCAAAACAGTAAAAGAACCTTATAATGATTTCACGATCCCAAAAGATACCACACATTTGTTATTGAATTACCGTGATCCCTTTGGCTTGGTAAAGTTTAAAGATACAGTGAAGTTGACTGTCGAAAATCATCATAAAAGTATGGGCCCATTAACTGTTAAACCTGCTATTAACTGGAGCTTCATTAAATATTCAGGTTATATCCTTAACCCTGCCTCAAAAAAGTTAATTGCTTTAGTTAGCATCAATGGAAAGAATGAAACGCTGTCGGAAGGGGATACTAAAGACAATGTTCGCCTGATCAAAAACATGCGGGATTCCATCAAGATCAGCTTTAATGGCAATACCAAATTTATCCAAATCAAGTCTGCTGCTTTATGAAAAGAGTTACATTAATTCTATTGTTTTTTCTTGTTTCAGTTGCTTCTTATGGTCAAAAACTTCTTGATATGGGTTTTAGTAAAATTCGGATATCAGAAGCTGATAAAACCATCCTCGCTGAGATCAACCCTGTCAATCACAATCCAAAAGCACATCAAGATCTATTTTATTACTGGTATAGTGCCAATATTATTCATTCAACCCAGGGTGGCTATAGTGGGCAGTTGTTGAACGGGCAATACACGGAATACTATTTAAATAAAAACCTGAAAGAGCAGGGAATATTCAAGAAAGGCTTGAAAGATGGCAACTGGAAAGACTGGAACGAGGATGGAACGTTAAACCAAACAGCCACCTGGAAAAATGGTATGCTCGTTACCAAGTCCCCTTCTCCCTTCTGGAAAAAAATAAATATCTTTAAAAGAAGGCCCAAACAACTTTCAACTGATTCGTTAGCCAAACCTAAATAAACAATTGGCAGGTAAAACAAGCGAACATTTATTGATCCTTTTATGCTCAAAGCGTCGGCACTATATATTGTTATTATTATAGCTTTAGTTATCGGACTTATTTGCTCTTCCCTAATTGTTTCGGCTTATTTTTATAGAATGGAATACCAAAAGAAATTCCGATATGATCAGTTGGAAAACAATGTCTGTTCAGGAGTTAACATATTATTAGCAAGTGAAGATACTTCTTATGCTAAAGCAAGAATCTTCAGTTTATTTGGTAGCGATGCAGATTCGGTTTCTCTTCAACGGTTTCCATGGGGTGTTTATGATGTAGGGATATCCAAAGCATTTATTCAGAAAGATACTATAGTCAAGGTTTTTAGCTTTGCAAATGCGGTAGACTCTTCCAAATGGGCTGCTTTGTATCTGGAAGATCAGGATCGTCCTTTAAGCCTTTCAGGCGAAACCAGCATCGTAGGGAATGCCTTTATCCCAAAAGCAGGTGTAAAAAAAGCATACGTAAATAATAAAGCTTATGTGGGGGATGAAAGATTAGTTGCGGGCAAAAAAGATACCAGTCAAAAAAAATTACCTCAATTGAAAAAAGACAGGTTATTGATGTTGGATGGATACCTTTCAAAAAAACCCGTAAATGCAGTTACTGACAGCCTTTTGAAGACTGATTCGATTCAAAATTCATTTTTAACTGCTGCACGCTTTATCAATTTTGGAAGAAAGGTTCAGACTATCAAAAATGCTACCTTGAGGGGGAATATTATACTTTTTTCGGATACTACTTTAATTATTGATAATTCGGCTGTATTAGATAATGTATTGGTTTTTGCAAAATCTATAATTGTTAAAAGCACCTTCCATGGGACATGCCAGTTATTTGCAAGAGATTCTATACATGTGGAACCTAATTGCATTTTTGACTACCCATCGTGCCTTGGTGTTTTGAAAGTTACTTCTGATAAAAGGGATACCCCGATAAAGATCGAGATCAGTGAAAAAACAATTTTCAATGGGTTGATCTTTACTTACCAGCTAAAGGAAGATGGCATTTTACCTTTGATCTCGATAGGTAAAGATGTAAAAATATACGGGCAGATATATTCGCAGGGAATGATAAAATACAAGGATGATCTTGAAGTAAATGGCAGTGTTTTTACCTCGTTATTTGTTTATCAAAGCAGTTTCAACCTGATGGAAAATATGCTGATCGACTCAAAGCTCAATTCGAGGGCTTTATCACCCTACTATTTAACCAGCGATCTGATGAGTGTAGCAGGTAAAAATAAAAAGATATTACAATGGCTCGAAAAAAATTGACCATTCAAACTAAAGTCAATGCTTCCACCATATTGGAGGTGGTCGTTTCTATGGTAATTATTATACTGGTTTTTGGTATTGCCATGATGATCTATGCCAATGTAGTACGTATGTCGTTATCTGTTAAAAAGATAAAAGCGCAGGCCATCCTGCAGCAAACTTTACTGCAGGCTGAGCAAACAAATGACCGTTCCACTCAATCTTTAATGATTGATGAATTTCGTATTGAACAGGAAATTAAACCCTATGGTAATTTAGCTGACATACACCTAACAGCTTATGATGCTAACCAGGAAAAAATTGCAGAAGTAGAGAAAATAATTGGCAACAATGAATAAACATCGGCTTAAAGCCTTTACTATTATTGAAGTAACTATTACCATGCTGGTTTCTGCCATACTTATCGGCATTACTTATACTTCCTACTCTATTGTCAGCAAATCATATCGTTCTTTTAATGTAAAAAACGATGATATGGCAGCACTTGAAACTTTGGACGGCTTACTTAAAAAGGATTTCATAAAGGCCGAGATCATTCTGAAAGATTCAACGGGTATTTCTTTTAATAGCCCTGGTCATATTGTAAAATACATATTTGCGCCCGATTTTATAGTAAGGACTTCGGGTATAACCGATACATTTAAGATAGCGACAGAAAAAATCAATACATCATTTGAAAAGCAGCCTGTTAATGAAGTAAATTTATCCGATGAACAAAACCGTCTGGATGAACTTGATATAGATATGATCTTCCAAAACGAAAAAATTCCTTATCATTACTATAAGCAATACAGTTCAGTAAACCTTATCCAAAGAAATCCAAATGCCGTCAATTGACCTGAGCAGGTACGAAAAAAAGAAGATCGCTAAACCTTCTAAAACGGGTGATGGCGGCGGATTAATGGCCTTGCTTAACCGCGATATCAGTTTTGGGAACAAGGAGCTAAGCGACAAAAAGAAGGAATACCTGTACCTGGAATTAAGTTCTTTGCTACAAGCTGGCATAAATTTAAAAAGCAGCTTTGAACTGATCACCGCCGACCAGGAGAAAGAAAAGGACAAAGAGCTTTTCAGCAAAATACAAGAAACTGTGATCAACGGTATCCCTTTTTCGGAAGCATTAAAGCAATCCGGTAAATTTTCCCTTTACGAAGTTTACAGCTTACAAATAGGTGAGGAGACCGGTAAACTCATCGATGTATTGCTGGATCTTGCCAAATTTTACCAGAATAAGATCAAACAACGCCGTAAGATCACCTCAGCACTAACCTATCCCTGCGTTGTACTATGCACGTCGCTTGGTGCAGTATTCTTCATGCTGAAGTTTGTGGTACCGATGTTTGGTGATGTGTTTAAACGCTTTGGGGGCAAACTGCCCTGGATAACCGAAAAGATCATTGGCGTTTCTGAAACGCTTGAAAATAATTTCTTCCGCTTTTTTATCCTGCTGGTATTGATTGCTGCATTTATCTTTTTTGTAAGAAAGACGGAACAGTTCAGAAAGATAGCCTCACAAGTGTTACTGCGCCTGCCTATGGTGGGCAACCTGGTGCAAAAGATCTACCTTGCCCGGTTTTGCAACTCCATGCGACTGCTTATTAACGCCCGTTTACCCCTGTTGCGGGCTATTGCTTTAAGCAGGCAGATGATCGGTTATTATCCTATCGAGAGCTCTTTACAAAAAGTGGAGGATGATATTATGAAAGGCAAATCATTACACCAAAGCCTACAGCAGTTCAGTATCTATCCCCGTAAAATGATCCAACTGGTAAAAGTAGGTGAGGAAACCAACCAACTGGATCACTTTTTTGCTAAAATATCAGATCAGTATATCGAAGAGGTAGAATATAAAACATCCACCCTGAGCAGCATGATGGAGCCACTCATTATTATCTTTTTAGGTTTAATAGTGGGGGTGATACTTATTGCGATGTATTTGCCTTTGTTTCAGATGAGCAATAGTTTTCAGTGATTGTTGTAGTCTCAGACTACGTGCATACTAATCCGTAGATACAATCTACGGACAGCGGGTGAACAGACCCTCATTAGTTCAATTTCTCATAATAATGATTTTGATCATGATCTAAAATAATTTTCGGTTTACCAAAATATAGCCTTTTAATAAACGCTCTAAACCCTGCTTTCCCAAATTCATAATTATATGTTAATTGAATTTCAGTCCCCCTCACTGAATATATTATTCGGTAAGATCCTTTGCCCCAAAAGCCACTCGAAAATTGATTATTTTTTAAAAGAACCAATGTGTCCGCAACGTGGGGAATTTCAACCTTATTAGATGAATTATTGTAATTTCTGTTGATGTATGGACCTTCTATCATCTTTTCGGTAAAAAAATTGTTATAGGCGTAGCTAATAGTTATCACAACTATAATGGTTATACTTATGAATATTGGCTTCCGTTTCATTGCATGGAACTTACGAAAAATAAATAAGTTTGATAAGTAGTTGTCTTCCTATCATCAAAGGAAATGCTGCCATCTGGATTTTGTTTAGTCACAGTACCTCTTGCATAGTCTTCAATGAAAGGTAGATGATAGTAAAATGATGTTCTCGATTTAGAATCAGAAACCAATGAAAGTACTTTATCTCCGAGTCTATAAAAACTTGCATCAAAACTCCCCATCATTTGTGATTGCATAAAGGTACCAGTGCCACCATCCGCCATAATATTATCCCATATAGGCCAAAAGCTTACCGGAATAGCTTCCTTAGATAGCCCTGATGTTAAAAACTGGTGATAAGCTTTTCCAAATAAATGATTCGCCTGAATCGCATTATTAATTGGAATATCCCCTTCTAATATACTTTTTTCTGGCCCCGTACCATTCCACCATTCGGAAGTGATATTTTTCCAGTTTGTTAACAGATCACGTTTTTCGCCTGTCAAAACAGATCTGCCATTTCTAATCGTATTCCAATTGCCGTTTCTATCGGTTACATAAGTGATTTGCTTACCGTTTGGGGTATCTTCATTATAAAAATCGACACCTATGTCGTCTCCGACATCAGACACTTTCTTCCATTCTCCATTTCCATCTCTTTCAAATACCCCAGGAGTGCCACCATCTTTATCAAAAGCCGAAGCAGGATTATTGGCCATGCCATTATAGGGGGTAAAACCGATATTTTTGGGATCAGTACTTAACCACCTGCCAATCCTGCCATCGTACATGCGCAGGTCAAAGTTGTTCCAGTTGGTAACCGGGTCCTTCTCTGCATATGCTCCCTGGTAATCATAGCGATAAGTAGTACCGCCGCTCTGTGCTAAACTACCATAAGGGAAATAATCATTATATGTTATTATGTCCGCCTGCCCGCTGCTGTTTTTATTGCGGTTGATCACTACGCGCACACTGCCTACATTATCCCTCAATTCATAAACGTAATTGGCGCTGTTTACATTATACGTACCTAAACGGCTATCGCTT
>JABDFM010000072.1 GCA_013286565.1 Bacteroidota bacterium | reverse complement strand
TTCAGGATTAGGAGTGAAGGAATAATACACTTGTAGATAAGATAACATTGTTGTCAAAATGCTTATATTTAAAAACTAAATCTTGTTACATGAAAAAATTATACTTTGTATTAGTGACCTTATTGGTCTTTTCGGCCGGATGCAAGAAATCACAACCTCAACCCACTACCACTGCGACCAATACGGAAATAATAGCAACCTCTACAGGAACTTTCAATATTAAAATAATACAGATATTACCTACAAAAAGACTACAATATACCGAGGTAAATGTTGATCCCACCTCGAGCTGGGATAAGAAATTACTTGTTTCATCCGGAGATGAAGTAAGCGCCGCGATAACTGGTGCCACGGCGCCCGTCCATCTTGTAATTATGTATAAATCACAGCAAATTTGGCAGGGTACAAGTCAAGACGACTTTGGTTTTGAACAAACTCTTTATTGAATCCACTGAAGTAAAATTCCGACTATTCAGCACCGGGAGCGGAAAGAAATATTGCACGGATAGTCACTATCGAATCATCCCCTAATGACGCTCGTTTAATTTCATTTATTCAAATCCCTCAACACACCCCTGATATAAAGCCCTGCAAAAGTTAGCTGGTCATCCGTCCAGCCACCATTGGCGGGTGCACCGGGTAGCAATATGGCTGTGGTTTCGTCCTTATCGGTAATGTTCCAGTTGGCCCAGCTTAAATGATTTGCTTCCGCCCAATTGAGCCACATCTTTGTTTTCTTCCGGTCGAATTTTCCATTGCCATCAGATTCGCCTACGCCCCATTCCGTCACGATAAGCGGCAAACCCGTTTTTATAGCCTTATCTGCTTTAGCCCGCAATGCTTCCTGGTGATACGGGTCTGAAGCGTAAAAATGAAAAGAATAAGCAATGTTCTTAAACCCGGTGATCGGACTTGCAGCCGCAATATCCACGTCCTGGTCCCAATGCGGGCTGCCAACTACAATTAAATTATCGGCATCATATTTCCGTATTTCGGTAATTACCTGCACTGCGTAGTTCTTCACCGTATCCCAGGTCGTTATTGCAGGTTCGTTCCATATCTCATAGATCACATTAGGCACCCCCGTATATTTTTTAGCCATATCCGCAAAAAAAGCCTTGGACTGTTCCGTATGCTGATTGCTGTGATGGTCGTGCCAGTCTATCAGCACATAAATCCCATCCTTAATAGCTTGATCAACCACATTTACCACTAATTGACGCTGTAATGCAGGCTCTTCCAGGTAACCATGCTCAGGCTGCACAGCCATCGATACCCGTAAAATGCTTATCTTAAAGTCATTCGTCAGCCAGTCAATAACAGCAGGGTTATAGTATTTACGCCCGCCCCATACACTCCACGAAAGACTGATCCCCCGCAATTGCGGTTCAACGCCATGCTCATTTAATATTTTATTGCCATCAACGTGCAGAACGCCATTTTTAGCAACGGGCGTTTCAGTAGTTTGAGCGAATAGGTTCACATTTGTAACAATTACTAATACTAACAGAAGAAGCACTTTTTTCATGATCACATATTGAAAAGCAAAATAGCGCAATAAATCCTATTCACCCCGATAATGCAAAAAATCTATTATAGTATGTTAAAATCTGAAACAATAACACAGGGTTATAACTACCTTAACCTAATTTACCTAAATTTGAACATTACGCTTATCCTATGAAAAGATACCTGATCGTCTTGCTTTGCCTCGCCTGTTCGCTAACCGCGTTCAGCCAGGTTGATACTACACAACATATCATTCCCGGTCGTAAAAACAGCCTGGAGCAACAAAGTAAGCCCTACGTGATCCTGATCTCGGCTGATGGTTTCCGATATGATTATGCCGAAAAATACAAGGCCGAACATTTGCTGGCCCTGGCGAACGAGGGTGTTAAAGCTTCGTCTATGATCCCTTGTTTTCCATCCGTTACTTTTCCCAATCATTACTCCATGGTTACCGGTTTATACCCATCGCACGAGGGTTTGGTCAACAACTCATTTTATGATCGTAAGTTAAAGACATTTTACAGCTATAAAGGCAAAACTGCCAGCGATAGCGTATGGTACGGTGGCACACCACTATGGGTACTGGCCGAGCAGCAGCAAATGCTGACCGCCAGCTTTTATTGGGTTGGTTCCGAAGCAACCATCAAAGGCATCAACCCAACTTATTATTATAAATACAACGATAAAATACCCATTAACGACCGTATACAAACCGTAGTGAATTGGTTAAAGCTCCCGGCAGACAAACGACCTCACCTCATCACCTTCTACTTCCCGCAAGTTGATCATGAGGGCCACAGGCACGGGCCGGACTCAAAAGAAGTTGCCAATGCCGTTCACTTTGTTGATTCGGCAGTTTATGAGCTGACCAAGGCTGTTAAAACCACCGGGTTGAATGTTAATTATGTTTTTGTATCAGACCACGGCATGACCAGCCCTGATATTGCAAACCCCATCAGCATACCCGCTGCCATTGATACATCAAAATATATTGTATCGGGCGATGGCATACTGGTTGAACTGTATGCAAAGGACCCCAACAACATCCAAAAAACTTATGAGGATCTAAAAAAAGATTCAAAGGGTAAGGATTATGAAGTGTATCTGAGGGTTAATATTCCATCAAAATTTCATTACGGTAAAAGCGACGACTGGTATAACCGCATCGGCGACATATTGCTGATACCCACCTGGCCAAAAGTATTTAACCTGTATAACCGCAAACTTGACCCCGGATGGCACGGTTACGACCCCTCCGTTGTAAAGGATATGCATGCTACCTTTTACACCTGGGGCCCAGCCTTTAAACAGCATACAGAGATACCTGCGTTCCCTAACGTAGATATTTTCCCGATGGTGAGCCAGGTACTTGGCCTGAATTACACTTTTAAGGTAGATGGCAGCAAACAATTAGCTAAAGAAGTGTTGATCGGAAAAAGATAATTTTTACTTATGGGCAATATTTGTGAAGCAAATTACCCGTTTAATCATTATATTTATATTATAAACCGATGACCTATGAACGAAGTAAAAGAGCAATTCAGCAACGTTTCAAAAAAATACGATTCTCAAAGACAGTATCTTATCCCCTGTTTTAACGACTTTTATTCGGCCTGTTTGCCATTGGTAAAAAGCCTCACCCATGCTAAAAAAGTGTTGGATATCGGCGCAGGCACGGGGCTGTTCTCTCAATTTGTTTATGATCAAAACCCTCACCTGCACTTTACATTGACCGATATTTCGGGCCAGATGCTAAATGTGGCGCGTGAACGTTTCAAAGGCGCGGACAATTTTGAATTTATTGAGTTGGATTTTTCGAAAGATCCCATAGAGGGTAAATACGATCTGATCATTTCGGGCCTGGCCATCCATCACCTCGAGGATACTGACAAAGCAAAGCTATACAAAAGCATTTTCCAGGCGCTGAACGAAGGTGGCATGTTTATTAATGCAGACCAGGTAGCAGGGAAAAATCAGTTGTTCGATAGTTTGTATCGATACTACTGGCGCGAAACTGTATCCGCTTCCGGCCTCGACCGTGAAGCCTTGATACAGGCTTTTGAACGCACCAAACTGGATAAACTGGCCCCATTGGAAACCCAACTGAAAATGCTGGAGAAAGCAGGTTTTAGCGAAGTGGATTGCATCTACAAAAACATGAACTTCGCCGTATTTGGTGGTTTTAAGGACGAGGATGTAGAGACCGCGGTTATATAAATTCGACCGTCCTCCACAAAAAAACAAAACCCTCTTTGCGGCTTGCCGGAGAGAGGGTGGTCGAGCGAAGCAAAGACCGGGTGAGTCAACCGGCGACTTACCATCCCACCTATTTCTTTTTCCCCTCAATATTCGGCAAAAAGCCTGTAAATATCCCGATCAGCGGGAGAAATGAGCAGACTTTAAATACATAGCTAATACTGGTGCTATCCGCCAGTTTACCCAATAATGCCGAGCCTAAACCACCCATCCCGAAGGCCAGCCCAAAAAACAAACCCGCAACCAGGCCCACTTTGCCAGGTATCAGTTCCTGACCGAAAACCAGGATAGCCGAGAAAGCTGATGAAATAATTAACCCGATAGCCACAGTAAGCGCAATAGTACAGGGCAAATTGGCATAAGGCAAAAGCAATGTAAAAGGCGCCGCACCCAAAATGGATATCCAGATGATGTATTTCCGGCCAAATTTATCACCCAGGTGACCGCCTATCACCGTCCCCACAGCTACCGCTGCTAAAAATGCAAACAGGGAATACTGAGCATGCTGTATAGATAAGTGAAATTTCCCGATCAGGTAAAAGGTATAATAACTGCTCATGCTGGACAGGTAAACAAACTTGGAAAATATCAGCAGCAATAAAATAAACATAGAGAAAACAACTTTTTTATTAGAGAATGTAGGGTGTCCCTCGCCCTTGTTGCTCACCGCCTTCACTTTGGTTAGGATATGCCCTTTATACCATCCGCCTACGCGGAACAAAATAATAATAGCTAAGGCAGCAGCTATGCCAAACCACGAAATACTTTTCTGCCCGCTGGGCACGATGATCCAGGCCGCCAATAATGGGCCAAGCGCGCTTCCGGCGTTACCGCCAAGCTGGAATATGGATTGTGCCAGTCCACGCCTTCCACCAGATGCCAAATAGGCTACCCTCGATGATTCCGGATGAAATATGGATGATCCGATGCCAACCAGCATCACCGATACCAGGATCAAAGGGTAAGTTGCCGATTGGGACAATAACAGCAAACCGGCCAGCGTAAAAAACATCCCGATGGCTAAAGAATAGGGCTGCGACCGTTTATCCGTATATAAACCAACAAAAGGCTGCAGGATGGATGCCGACAGCTGGAAAACCAGCGTGATAAAACCTATTTGAGAGAAATTAAGGTGAAAGCTATTTTTTATAATGGGATAAATTGCCGGCATCAGCGATTGCATCATATCATTTAGCAGGTGCGAAAAGCTGATGGCGAATAAAATATAATATACTGTTTTTTCAACAGGGGGTGTTAGGGTAGCGGTATTATCCATGGCAAACAAAAATATTATTTACGATCGGGAATCAGGAGTATTAGCAGGAATAAAAAAGCGATAAAATCCATCTATGAGTTCCCATTAACCATGGACTACTCACCACTCATTACTCACCACTCACTACCGCCCATAAACATCCCAGGCCGCTTTGGCAATTTTGGCGATAACCAGCTCGCGGGTAGTTTCATCCGCGGTTGAATTGCAAACAAAAATAGCAATGGCCAGGTGTTTCCCATTAGGCAAAGTAATGATCCCTACGTCGTTGGTGGCCGGACTTAACCCCTCACTATTGGTTGGTGATGTACCTGTTTTATGCGCCACAACAGCATCGGCAGGCAGCAGGCCCTTTATGCGCTTAGGGCCGGTTGTGGTTTCGGTCATTACCTTCAGCAAAAAATCGTTGCTGGTTTTCGACAGCGCTTTATCATGATAAAGGATATCCAGCAAATGCACCATAGCTGCTGGTTTGCTCCAGTTGGTATATTGCACTTCCCAAGCCGCTGCCATTTCACTTTCCGAGGCATTTATGGCGATACCCTTTATGCCCAGGCTTTGGATATAAGCCTCAACTACTGCAGGACCGCCTATCTTGCTCAGCAAAAAATCACAGGCGGTATTATCGCTTTGCGATACCATGTAACTAAGCAATTCACTGAGCGATATTTCTGTTCCATCAGGGTATTTATCACGCAGCGGGCTATACATGTTTTTAGACAGCATATCTTTTTTACTCACTTTCACCTTTTGATCAAGCTTATATTTCCCTTTATCCACTAAGTTCAAAACTGTCATAGCGATTGGAAATTTCATTACGCTGTGCAGCACCAGGCGCGAGTTGCCGTTATAGTTCAGCGTATCACCGCTTTCGAGTCCTAAAATGGATACGCCGACAACGCCCTTAGCTTCGGGCGCTATCTCTTTTATTTGAGTCAGCAGGTCTTTTTCCTGTGCATGGGTGATGGTCGCGCTAACAGATAAAGCAAAAACCAGGAGGCAGGATGTAAAAATCTTCGGCATAAAAAAGGGGCGTTAAATTGTAAAGTTTAACGTCCCGAAAATTAAGAAATTACTTTGTATCGCTGTTTTATTTAAGCTGATATTCCTGGTGTATAAGATCCTTCACTTCGTTCAGGATGACAAGAAAATAAAATCAAGGTTCAGACCTAATCAAACAGCCCTTTATCCCTGTCAATAAATTTAGGCCGCTGCAACTCCAAACCCAGTGCTTTATTTAACTTCTCCACCACATAATCACTCAACTCGGGCGAGTAGCGTTCATCATGCTGGTGCATAAAAAACCAAAGTGATTGTAAGCCCTGCTGTTGCCATTGCTTTATCCGTTCCACCCAATCATCCACCCTTTTATAATCCGTTTTATCAAGACTATTGCCCACAAAGCGAATAAAGGTGTGTGGCGTTGGCAGGTTCATGTGTACGCAATCGCGTCGACCTGAAGCATCGGTGATCACCGCGCCCATATTTAGTTGATGCAGCATATTAAACAATGCATCACTATTTTCTTTTACAGCGAACCAGTCTTTATGCCTAACCTCCAAAAAAACAGGGACATCCGTCGGCAGGTGCTCTAAGTAAGCTTTTAATTCCGGGAGACTTTTTGGGGTGAAATTATCGCCCACCTGCAAAAACATAGGGCCAAGCTGATCGCCAAAGGCCAATATGCCTTTGTAAAATTGGGTGGTTATCTCCTCCGCATTTTTGAGTCGGCGGATATGACTTATCGTTTGCGAAAACTTAGGGCAAAACTTAAAGCCCGGGTTACTTTCGGCTTTAGCCTTCCATTTGCCGATAGTTTCGGGGCCATATATCTGGTAAAAGGTAGCGTTCAGTTCAATACAGTCGAAATGCTTTACATACTCATCCAAAAAATTGATCTCTTTGGTTTTGGGTGGATATATTTTCCCCAGCCATTCCTTCCTCCCCCATTTAGCGCAGCCTACGTGCACCTGTAAATCTCCTTTACCTTTGGCTGATTTTAAAGTATTGATAGTAAGTTCAGTATCCTTCGGAAGACCAAAATCTATTAAAGGCAATTCCTCATGTGGCACACGTCCAAATTCCATAGTTCTTCAGTTTGTAGTTAAATATCAGGGCAAATAAACTAAAATGCAACTAATCTCTAATCGCTAACATCACACAAACAGATCCTTCTTAAACTTAGGTGCCGATCTTTTCCTCGAGGCCTGCTCATAAGCATAGCCCAGTTTGATGATCCCTGCCTCGTCATAAGCGGTGCTGATGAATGATATACCCACCGGCAATTCACGCCACTGCCCCATCGGCACGGTAATGTGCGGGTAACCGGCCATCGCCGCCGGACCAGAAAAAGAGAAACCATTATCATAATCCCCGTTGATGAGGTCGATACAGCAGGCAAAGCCGTTGGTTGGTGCGGCAATTGCATCCAGTTTATTATCTTTTAATAGTTTGTCAATGGCATTACGGGTAATTTCAGTGGTGTTTTTTACTGCGTCAAGATATTCCTTGCTGTCTAATCCGCCTTTTTTATCCGCCAATTCTAAAGTTTCCTGTTTAAAGAAAGGCATTGCCTTAGCTTCATTTTTTTTGTTGAATTCTATTACGTCAGCCAACGTTTTCATTTTTGAATTGGCTTTGCTTAGGTAATTGTTTACACCATCTTTAAATTCATAAAGCAGCACTGTAAACTCCGCTTTACCGGCATCTTTGATTTGTTTGTATAATTCTACCTCAACAATTGTAGCACCTTTACTTTTTAAAAGATCAATAGCCTCCTGGAACAACCGATCCATGTGGGGGCTCACCTTCAACCCATCCTTTTCCACCCCTATGCGTTTGCCCTTTAGTCCGTTCACATCTAAAAATTTGGTATAATCGGGTTGTATTTTTCCTTTACTTGCAGCAGTATAAATATCGTTTGGATCTTCACCCGCAAGTGCACCAAGCAATATAGCGGCATCCTTTACCGTCCGCGCCATTGGCCCGGCAGTGTCCTGGGTTTTTGATATGGGAATGATGCCCGAGCGGCTCCATAAACCTACCGTCGGCTTTATGCCAACCAATCCGTTGATGGATGATGGTGAAACGATAGAACCATCCGTCTCGGTGCCGATCGCGATAGCGCAAAGGTTAGCCCCCGCCGCCGAACCTGATCCCGCGCTCGACCCGCTTGGATTTCTATCCAAAATATAAGGGCATTTGGTTTGCCCGCCCCGGCTGCTCCAGGCGCTGGTAGAGTGCGTCGACCTGAAGTTGGCCCATTCGCTCAGGTTAGTTTTGCCCAACAATACTGCCCCTGCTTCGCGCAGCCTGGTGATGATAAAGGCATCCTGCCTGGCAAAATTGCCCGAAAGCGCCAATGCCCCGGCAGTGGTCATCATATTATCGCCGGTATCAATATTGTCTTTGATCAGTACCGGTATGCCATGCAACGGCCCGCGTACTTTTCCATTGGCACGTTCCTTATCCATCGCATCGGCAATGCTTAACGCATCCGGATTTAACTGTATTACCGCGCTGAGTTTTGGCCCGGCTTTGTCAATAGCATCGATACGCTTTAAGTACAGTTCCGTTATTGAGCGCGAAGTATATTCTTTATTGTGCATTTTATCCTGCAAAATGCTTATCGTCGCTTCGTTCAGTTCAAACTGGTCTGAGTATTCTTCTGCTGATGTATCCTGTTCTTTTTTACCACCCGAAAATAAGTTACATGATGAACTTACCAACGCGGTTGCCGCCAGTCCGGCTACCGAACTTGCCTTTAAAAAATTCCTTCTCTGCATAATGTTTGGTTGAATAAAAATGCATTACAAGTAACGGAATTTTAAAGGATAATCAAAGAGTATCATTTAACAGTAATTACCGCGGCGCTGCCAGCCGGAACGGTAACTGCAAAGCTTTTTTCATTAATGGTCTTTTGCTCAGGTGCTGGGGTAAATGTGCCATCGGCGTTTACAGTGCTGCCTGCAAATGTGGTTCCGGTTGTTGAAGTAATAGATGGGGCGGTAAGCCTTGCCACCTGGATAGTTGAAATTATTTGTTGCCTTTTTACAGTGAACGAAAGGCTTACGTTACCTTTGTTAATTAGTGTAACTGACCATGTATTGTCGGCATTTACACAAACATAATTACTGCAATTATAACCGGGCTGATCGTTATTCACAGCAACAACCCGACCGTTGCTGCCATATTTAAAAGCAAGCATGGCATAATATTCTGGCATTGCGGTAGTTATTCCGTTTTCTATCATAACGGGTGAATATATAAGCCCATTGCCACCGTGAAAATTAACACCTTGCCCATTATTAATAGCTACAGTCCACATAAAATCCAGCGCCCATAACGCGGATGCAAACACATCACTAACTCCTTTTTTGCCACCGCCATAAATACTATTACATTCAGTAATGCGATAAGGAATGTGAAATTTCGATGATTCGGTACTTATTACATTCAATACGTTGGCTAATTTCCAATTAGCCCCCACCCCAAGCATTGTATTGATATCAATAGATGGGTCTGAAGCCGGACCTGTAATATAGGAATGGGCATCAAGCAACTTAACATTTGTGATATCAGATTCGGCAAACGCGGGTATAAAATCTGTATTATAGGCCGGGCCCGGACCAGCAAAACTTGCATCAGGAACTACTGCCAGTATGGATGATTTATACGCTTCATAGTCTTTCAGATAGTCATTAGCGGTATAACTTGTGCTGCGCAATCCAAACAAATGATAAACATCCGGTTCATTTCCAGCTTGTAAAGCATACAAGTTTGTGCTAAGGCTGTTCCGCACATATAACGCTTCGTTAACCGCTGCCGCACTATTGTTATATCCCAGGTTTAATCCAAATAAAACCGGCCAACCAATTTCTTTAGAGAAAGCAGCTAACCTATCGACATCTGATGTGGTGATAGAGTCTTTCCCCGTTTGGGCAGTTCGTCCATTTCCTGTCCAGAAAGTTTCATCACTGCTATCGCCACCTATACGTAAAAGTCCGGGACCCAAATTTTTGATCAACTGGATAAGGACTTTGTTATTGGCATTCAAAATTTCGGGGCTTTCTGCTAATATACCGGTTTCATAACTCAGACCTTCAAAATTGCCGACGATAGGGCTTCCCGGTGTATTTTGATCTATGGTTAGGTTAACCGGGAAGCCATCGGTTGTTGGATGACTTGGCGGCCTATTTTCTTTTTTACAGGCAAACAGGAATAGCACCAACAGAATGAGTAACCAGGTTTTGTACATGCGATAAGGAATATTGTTACAAAGAAAGTAAAACTTGTAATAGCATTACGGTTGTTAAATTAGATATGATACACTTCCTTGTGTATTTTTTCAAACTCAACTGTTAAATATAAGATATAATATTCACCACTTTCCTTTGGATGGGATTTAGGTGAGGCCACTATTTGTAAAATTACCATCTACAATTTGACCCATTACCATTACTTCCCGAAAAACTTTTACTTTTGCTGCCTGGGTTTTCCCCATTATCTATGACCGAGCTCCATACACTATATCCACAAGCTGTTGAACTGTTGCAGCAATTGATCGCCATACCTTCCTTCAGCAAAGATGAGGGTAAAACGGCTGACCTGATCGAGAAATTCTTAATAGCCAAAGGTGTTAAAACTCACCGCAAGCTGAACAATATATGGGCCTGGAACAAACATTTTGATGCGGCTAAGCCTACTATCCTGCTTAATTCTCACCACGATACGGTAAAACCCAATTCGGGCTATACACGCGATCCTTACGATGCCAAAATTGAGGATGGCAAGCTATATGGCCTTGGAAGCAATGATGCCGGTGGCTGCCTGGTATCGCTGATCAACGTATTCCTATATTTTTATGACCGGGAAGGTTTGAAATATAATTTTTGCCTGGCAACCACTGCCGAAGAAGAAATTTCAGGCGTAAACGGCCTCGAACTCATCATACCCGATCTCGGTAAACTGGACTTTGGTATTGTTGGCGAGCCAACGCAAATGCAACTGGCCATAGCCGAACGTGGTTTAATGGTGCTGGATTGCGTGGCGCACGGCAAGGCTGGTCATGCCGCCCGCGAGGAAGGCGAAAATGCTATTTATAAAGCTTTAGCAGATATCGAATGGTTCCGTGCTTATCGTTTTCCTAAAGAGTCGGAAGTTTTTGGACCGATAAAAATGTCAGTGACCATTATCAACGCCGGTTCACAACATAATGTGGTACCCGCAAGTTGTACTTTTACGGTTGATGTAAGGGTGACTGACGCTTACCGCAATGAGGAAGTATTGGAGATCATCCGGCAGCATGTTAAATGTGATGTAACGCCGCGATCTATCCGTTTAAAACCATCAAAGATCGATAAGGATCATCCCATTGTTCAGGCAGGTATCAAATTAGGAAGAACCACTTATGGCTCCCCTACCACCTCCGATCAGTCGTTACTGGATATACCTTCGCTAAAAGTTGGCCCCGGCGATTCGGCCCGCTCACATACAGCGGATGAGTTTGTTTATGTTGAAGAGATAAATGAAGGCATTGAGTTGTACATCAAGATGCTCGAAAGTATTGTTTAATATCTAAGATTTCTTTTCGATATCTGCTAATATCTTCAATATTATCTTGTTTTGATACTCGAGGTGTTTTAAAATAGTTTCAACTTCAAATTCTGACTTAACGTTTATATTAAGGTCTGATTCAGCTCTTCTATCAGCTTCTGCAGATTGAACATTTTGGCCGATCATAATTAATGGCATTAAAAAAAGTTGTATCATATTTGAAATAAAAAGCCACAGAACAAATGCCGGGTAAGGATCAAATCTCGCTTCTTTTGGTGCAAACATATTCCATCCCAACCATATGGTAGTCCAGCTAAAAATGATCAGAAAAAAACCCATACTACCCACATGGTTAGTTATCCAGACAGCGATCTTATCCAGAGTAGATGGTTTGATTTCATCGGAAGCTTTAGCTTTCATAATTTCGTCTCTCTTAGTTTTAAATTCCTCAAGAGATAGTGGCGCTTTATTTTCCATGATTAAAAATTAAGATACGGTATAAATCTATAAAGCAATTACTTAGCAATATTTTTAAGGAATTAAACATAATAGAAATTTTTTAAATATACAATGCAAGAAATAACCTCAAGCCCATTTCCTGAACTTAACACATCCCGGTTATTCCTTAGGCAGCTTTGTATGGATGACGCTGAAGAAATCTATCTGCTTCGTTCAGATGAAAGGGTTAATGAGTTTGTGGATAGACAAAGAGCAACCTCAATAGAGGATGCACATCAGTTTATCAATAAGATCATTACCAATCAAAGTAATGGCGAGGGGATTATGTGGGCCATAACCTTAAAAGATGATCCAAAACTTATCGGCGCTATTGTTTACTGGAATATCGTAAAAGAAAAAGATGAGGCCGAGGTAGGATATGAATTGCTGCCCCAATATCACGGAAAAGGCATCATGCAAGAAGCTTTATTAAGAGTGATCAACTATGGTTTCGAAACCCTGAAACTTAAAAGTATTGTCGCCGATCCAAAAGCGGGTAATTTGAGCTCGGTAAAATTATTAGAAAGATGCGGGTTTGTAAAAACGGGTGTTACTGATGATGGGTATGTTGCTTATGAATTGCATCCGTAATTGATTAATTTTCACCTTGTCATGCCGAACTTGTTTCGGCACCCCATAGGACAGGTCGCGCAAATGCATTTCACTTAGCATGTGAGGTGCTGAAACAAGTTCAGCATGACTGCTTTTAGATTATATCTTCCACTATAATTTTACTGCGATTAATCCCATATTTGCAGTATGAGCAAACTCTGGCAAAAAACCACTAACGTAAATGAACTGGTAGAAAACTTTACCGTTGGCCGCGACCGCGAGTTTGACGAACAAATGGCCGCCTTTGATGTTTTAGGATCACTTGCCCATACCCGTATGCTACAAAGTATAGGGCTGATGGATGAGGGCGATCTTAGTCTTGTACAAAAGGAACTAAAAGCCATTTATGCCGATATCCAGGCAGGAAATTTCAGCATTGGTGAAGGTGTGGAAGATGTACATTCGCAAGTGGAGTTATTGCTCACCCAGCGCATCGGTGATGCCGGTAAAAAGATCCATAGCGGCCGTTCGCGTAACGACCAGGTGCTGGTTGACCTGAAATTATTCTTCAGAAGCCAGTTGCAGGATGTTGTGGAAGAAACCGAAAGCCTATTCCGTCTTCTCATCGAACTAAGCGAAAAACATAAGAATGTATTGCTGCCCGGTTATACTCATTTACAGGTAGCCATGCCATCCTCGTTCGGATTATGGTTTGGCGCTTATGCCGAAAGTTTGGTAGATGACCTGGAAGTGGTTTTAGCCGCTTATAAGATCACCAATAAAAACCCTTTGGGGTCGGCAGCCGGTTATGGTTCATCGTTTCCTTTAAACAGAACATTAACAACCGAATTACTTGGTTTCGACAGTTTGAATTATAATGTAGTTTACGCGCAGATGGGGCGGGGTAAAACTGAGCGGATCATTGCGCAGGCCATATCAAATATCGCAGCT
>JABDFM010000071.1 GCA_013286565.1 Bacteroidota bacterium | reverse complement strand
CGAGGAAGAGATGTACAAAGTTTTCAACGCGCTTGCCGAAGGTGGCAAAATCGGCGCACCACTTGAAAAAATGTTCTGGGGAGCTTACTGGGGCATGTTATTCGACAAGTTTGGCATTCAATGGATGGTGAATTACGATCCGAATCAACCTAAATAGCGAACAAAAAAACCAATTGATCATGAGCCCTAAAACAATCAAAACCGCTTACTGGACATTGACCGGGATATTTTGCGCTTTCCATCTAATGGACGCTTATGGCGGGTTAACAAAAATGAAAGCAGGTGTTGATGCCATGAACCTGATGGGCTACCCATTATACCTGATGACCTTTTTAAGCGTAGCCAAACTATTAGGCGTAATGGCCCTACTGCAAAATAAATTTACGACTATCAAAGAATGGGCCTTTGCCGGTTTTGCTTTTACATTGATGGGGGCAGCTGTTTCGCACGCCTGCGTGCACGACCAGGTTGCATTTATTATTATGCCGGTAGTGTTTTTAGTTATACTTTTTGCGCTCTATTACTTCTGGCGAAAAATGGAAGAATTGAAAACGGCTTGATCACACAACAACGATGCAGGGTTTCTCTTCGAGACCCTGCATATACCAAATATTATAAATTAGTGGCTTATAATTTGAGTCAAAGCTTGCTTTTCAATCTTGCCTATTTAAGCCCATATACTACTACCTTATTTGAAAAAGTTGCCAGGTAAACATGGCCATTGACAATAGTGGGTGCTGAAAACTTGGCATAGAAGCCGGGAGAGTCGCTAAGTGTTTGACCGCTGTTCCAAAGCTCTTTAGTGATATCATTTGCATCAAAGGCTCTTAAAATACCCGGACTGGTGTTGCCTTCAGCATCTCCGGTTGCTGCATAAGCAGCCCACAAAATACCGGTTCCGGTTTTTGTTCCATTCGATGAAACAGATAATACCGCCCCACTTTGCCCTGTAGGGCCATTAGCCAATGAAACAACCTGGCTGGGTGAAAAATGGCCGTTACTAAATGGCAGCGCGCGCAGCTGGTCGTTTTCAGACCAAACATATACAAACTCGCTGCTTCCTTTATAGTAAGCTGGTTGGCAATGCAGATTCGCATTCACATTCAGCGAAACTGTTTGTACATCCTGGTTAGATAAGATCGAATATCCTCCCATATTATCTTTATTCAATAAATGTAAATTTCCATCCTTGCATCCGGTGAAATAGTAATTGGAATTTGGGATCAGAAAGGTACCCATAACACCATAGTCCAGGTCATTAGTATTGAGGTCTAAATAGTTGGTGGGTGTAAAATAGCTGGCTACTTGTAAAGTGCCGCCTGATGGCGAAAGCTTCATGGCGCTTTCTCCCCTGCCGGAAAGATCGGTAGGGTCCGGGCTGGCGATGGTTTCACCCGTTCCATTACCTGGAATTGAATAATGGCTGCTTTTCCCAACGGTTCCATTGCCCGTAACTACATAGAGGTTACCCTGCGCATCGGCAGCCATTCCCATTCCACTTTCCCATATTCCGCCGTTCTCGCCATTTGGTGTATCATTATAAACAATTTGCTGCTGCAATGTTTTTGAATCGTAACCTAATATCCAGCCGTGATACGGGTTCCAGTCACAATGTGAAGAATAGGTTATATAAACTGTCCCGTTTACAAGAGTCAATCCTTGTCGCTGATTGTTGCGCCTGGGATCAAAACTAACTACATTATTCACATTCCCGTCGCCGGTACCGGGAACACTTGCTGTGATCTTTACCGGACTGCCTGCGCGTTCAGTGCCATCAACCAGGTTAACAGCATGCAGATATTGCACAAAGTTTGTCCCATCGGTGCTCCGGGCTACAAAATAAATAGTTTGCGCTACCGAATCGATAACAGGGGTGCCTATAATACCTATGCTATTGGTGATATTGTTATAAGGCGTGCACCACGATGAAGCCATATCTGTCGCATTTGGCGGCCGCATGCCAGAGACGGTATAGTTATTATGCCAATATAAGTTCCCCTTGGTTGCATCAAAAGCATAAACGCTATTATTCACCGTAGCAATAAAAACAACGTTATGAACCCCTGAGCCTAAAGATAAAATAGCGACAACTAAAGGCTGGGCAAATACCTGGTCATCCACAGGCAACGTAAACAATGCACCAAACTGGCTTGTGTTGACATTAGCTGTTGTTAATACACTTTCCTGGTTGTTTAAACCTGCCCTGGTATTATCGTTATGCTGGGTCAATACGGAGATATGTTCGGTATTTGTTTTACCATAATTGATCGTATTGGTAGTAGTATCATTGTTATTGTTGGTGATAACTTTGTCCTTCTTTTTGCAACTGCAACAAGCGATAATAAGCAAGGTTGGGAATAGTAGTTTTTTGAACATATACGTGCTTCTATGCAAACTAATACAGATTTTTGCCGGTGAAAACCAAGTTGAAAATAAATAGATTTAAAACCAAATATACTAAAACATTAGTTTAAATAACATCCATTAAGGGCTTATTTTGCGGATAAGATTGTTTTGATAATCTGCCACATATACATTGCCGGCATTGTCTACCGCCACTCCATTGGGGATGCAAAATGAGGCTTTATTGGCAGGTACATTCGCTGAGCCACGTTTGCCTGTACCGGCCAAAGTGGTTACCATACCATCCGGTGTTATTTTGCGGATCTTATTATTACCCACATCTGCTACATACACGTTACCTTTTTTATCCACTGCTATTCCACATGGCTTCAAAAAAGATGCGGCTGCACCTTTGCCATCTTTATGGCCCTTGGCTTTTTTTCCTGCAAGCGTTGTTACCACACCCTGCGGGCTGATTTTGCGGATCATGTTATTGTAACTATCAGCAACATATAAATTGTCCTTTTCGTCAACGGCAATACCTTCGGGGATATAAAATGAAGCTAAAACACCGGTACCATCTTTTGCACCCGGGTCACCGTTACCGGCAATGATGCTTATTTCACCTTTCGGGTTGATCTTACGCACCAGGTTTTTGCCCCAATCGGTGAAATAGACTGCGCCATCCTTCCCTACTGCAATTCCATAAGGCTTATCCATTCGTTGCAAACTATTTGGGTCGGTAACTTTGTTGGGATCGAGCCGACCGGCTATAGTAGTTACTACGCCATCGGGTGTTATTTTGCGTATCAAACTGTTTTGCGTATCAGCTACATATACATTTCCATCGGCTCCAGTGGTTATCGCTGATGGTGAAAAAAATGAAGCTGAACTACCTTTTCCATCTGCCGAACCATCTTTGCCGCTACCGGCGAGGGTTGTTACCATGCCATCGGCACCTATTTTGCGGATAAGGTTATTGTGCGAATCGGCCACATAAATATTTCCACCCGAATCAACCGCTAATCCCATCGGGTTTGAGAAGGAGGCTTCGGCGGCTTTTCCATTAGCCGATCCCATGGCACCGGTACCTGCAAAAGTGGTTACCGTTGGGTATTTGTTTTTTTTGATCGCAGGACGTAATAAACAGGATGACGGTCAAAAAAAGTAAAGGATATCTTTTCATAAAATTCAGCTTCAAATACTTAACCTGGTATAATGTTCATTTGCCACTGATCTTTTGCAAAAAGTTTAAGCCGGTTTATTACCCGGCCCTCTTTTATTGTTCCTGTTCTTATTACCACTCCTGCCCCTATTGCGGTTATTAAAGGGTTTACGCTCTTCTACTGCCATTGGGATGTCACCGAGTTCAGCGGGTAGCGGATTCTCCGGCAGGGCCCTGCCTATCAGTTGTTCGATGTTTTTTAGCTTGCGCATATCGCGCCCATTCACTAACGTGATGGCGGTACCTGTAGTTTCTGCGCGGGCAGTACGGCCTATGCGGTGGATATAGTCTTCCGGGTCAGATGGTACATCGTAATTGATCACCAAATCTATCCCTTCCACATCAATACCACGCGATAAGGCATCGGTACCGATAATAACCGGCAGTTTGCGGTTCTTAAAATCAAGCAATATTTTTTCGCGCTCGCTTTGTTCAAAATCAGAGTGAAAAGCGCTCACTTTGATGTGCGCTGCGCGCAGTTCACGGTTCAGTTCCTTTACTTTATCCTTGGTATTGGCGAATATTATGGTGCTGGTATAGTTGCCATTCTTCAACAGCATGGTGATCAGCTTTCCTTTTTGCGCATCGTGTGCTTTGTAGATCTGCTGGTTGATACCCTCCGCTGGTTGCGAAGTAGCCAGGTTGATCTGTTCGGGATCGCGTAAAATAGATTTCGCTAACCCACGTATAGGGGCTGGCATCGTAGCCGAGAACAGCATAGTTTGCCGTTCGGCGGGGATATCGCGGATAATGCGCATAATATCGCTGAGGAAACCCATATCGAGCATACGGTCGGCCTCGTCCAATATCAGGTACTTTACCTTGTTAAGCTTCAGCACACCCGAAGTAAGGTGCGATATCAACCTTCCCGGCGTAGCAATCAGTATATCTACGTTGTTTTGTATTCCGCGGCGTTGCTGTTCGTACACAATACCGTCGCCACCACCAAATATGGCGATAGAGCTTAGTCCGGTAAAGTATGCCAAACCCTCTACCTGCTGGTCTATCTGTTGGGCCAGCTCGCGCGTAGGTGCTAATATAAGAGTGCTGATGGTATGCTCCTCGCCTGCAAGGGCGATCTTGTTCAGCACCGGCAGCAAATAGGAAGCGGTTTTACCCGTGCCGGTTTGCGCGCAGGCAATGAGGTCCTTACCCTCTAAAATTACCGGTATCGCCATCTCCTGGATGAGTGTGGGCGTATTGTATCCCATGCTCAGGATACCCTCGGTCAAATGTTCGTTAAAATTAAAATCCTGGAATGTCAATAGTTCAATATGAAAGTACGCAAGATACGAAAAAATAAGCCTCACCCAACCCTCTCCGGGGGGAGAGGGCTTTTAAATATCGAATAATGAATTTTGAATGTCAAATGTTGAAAATTAAAAAGGGTGTTTATCCACTACTCCGTAAAAGCTTTCACTATAATTATTATACCGATCACAATTAACCCAATTCCACCTATTAACATACTTATTTCTGATCCAAATGTATCTTTCACTCCATTTCTATAGGATTTTATTTGAATTTTGGTAAAAATGAATCCAATACCAATTGCAACTGTTCCGAAGATAATTAGTGGTATATCCATTGTATTATTTTTTGATTTACTGATTCCTTTTCCACCTTAACCCGTAATATACTTCCCTATAACTGGCAGCTTACTCAATAGAAATATCAGCGTAAATGATAAAACGAAGCATATTAAAGCGGCGGTAGGTATGCTGAAAATAGGTGTGCATAGCTTATAGCTGATACCCCAATTATCCAGCAAGGTGAGGAATAAGGCGTGGCATAGATAAATACCCAAACTCAACCCTCCTGCCAGGTCGCGGATCTTTACCAATGATTGGGGTAATTTAAAAACAGTAACCCGCGCCAATAAAAATATGCCTGAAGAATATAGTACGATGAACGGACCAAGCGGCTCGTACATGATGGTGCTGAGGGCATTGGTATTAAAGGTGATAATGTAAGTTCCGGCAGTAATTCCTGCAAGGAATATAAAAAAGAATATAATGAGCCAGGTTTTAAGCGACTTTTGAGGCAATTCTTTATAAGCGAGGTAATGGCCCAAGACAAGATAGCCGAGGTAGCCGGTAAAATAATGCACATCAACTGTTGGCTGGAAACGGGACAGGTAGGGCTGACTAAATATCATCACCACATACCAAACCAACAGGAAATAGAGTATCTCCTTTTCGGCAGCGTTGCGTACAAATTTGCTGATGATAGGTATGAATAGATACAGACCAATCAGCATATACACATACCACAAATGATAAAACGCCCCGTATTTAAGCTGATGCAGAATAACTTTGGTATTGGCCCAGGCATCGGCAGTAAAAGCGATATCCTCGTTATACCAGGAATAACCTATGTAAACAAAACTCCAGAACAGGAATGGCCAAACTACCCTTGATAAACGCCTTTTAAGGAAATCGCCCAGTTCATACTCGCGGTGAAGCAACAGCGCCCCGCTGATCATCACAAAAACAGGCACGGCAAAACGGACGAGGGCATTATAAAAATCAGCTACGAGCCAGTCGCCCAATGATGCTTTTTTATACTCCATCAATAAAAGCGAAGCCGTATGCAGCACAATTACCGCGAACAGGGCAATCACCCGCAGGTTATTGACCCATTCCAAAGGCTGGGGTTTTGTATTGATGCTATTGGGTGATACGGGGGTTTCCAGGATTGAATTTTTGTTAAAAGTAGGGTTTTAGGATTGTATGAAAAAATAACCCGTCCTCTTTTGCCACACCAACTGCCCTCACCCCCGATATTATGTTATCTATCTCAATATTTACCCCATCGGGGTAATATGTTGGTAGACAAAGCAGAGAAATAAATTTTTGCGCCGTCAGGTGCAATACATTCCACCATGCATATCGTGTATTGCACCTACGGCGCAAAGTATCCTTTCCTTGATCTTTCTACCAACATTTTGCTCCTAACGGAGCAATTATATATATCAACAAAAAACCCGGCTGCCCATAGGCAACCGGGGTATATAGAGCTCAGTTAATTGTGTGCTTTTATTATTTCTTCAACTCGGCGATCTTCACTTGCGGTTGTAATGCATCGTGAACTTTTTCGGTTACGATGGCTTTAGCGATAGTGAAGTTCTTATCCTTTTTGATATCTGTTGATGAAGCACCTGCCTTCACGGTATAAGTTCCGGCCTCGGCTACCCATGATAATCTTGCGGGATCAAATGATGCCAGATCTTTAGCTGTCAAAGTAAAATTAATGGTCTGCGACTCTTTTGGCTGCAGGGTTTTGGTTTTAGCAAAAGCCTTTAGCTCCTCTTCCGGTTTTGGCAGATTTTTTTGTGGTGCACTAACATAAACTTCCACCACTTCCCTACCCGCAACATCACCGGTATTGGTAATTGTTACCGTTGCGGTAATTGAACCGTTAAATGTTTTTGAGCTCAGTTTCATATCGCTGTATTTGAATTTAGTGTAGGATAATCCATAACCAAAATCATAAGCTGCTTTAACATCAAAGGTGTTATAGTAGCGGTAGCCAACATAAATACCTTCTTCGTAAGTTACTTCAGATGGCCTGCCAAACAGCATACTTGGAGGAGGGGTGCCCGCAGGTACTGACAGTTCTTTACCAGGGAAGTTTTTAGCAGACGGCACATCCGGATAATCCATAGGGAAAGTGGTAGCCAGCTTGCCTGATGGGTTTACTTTGCCACTTAATACATCTGTAATGGCATTACCAGCCTCTAAGCCCGGCTGCCAGGCTAATAAAATGCCGTCGGCCTCATCTCTCCAGCTTGCGGTTTCAATTACACCGCCAATGTTTAACACGATCACCAGTTTTTTACCCTTGGCGTGGAAAGCATCCGAAATATTTTTGATCAGCGATTTTTCATCAGAAGAAAGATAAAAATCGTTTTCCAGCTTGCGGTCAGCACCTTCACCGGCGTTACGGCCAATAGTGTAGATAGCGATATCGGCATTACCTGCCACAGCAGCCAACATATCAGCACTAAGGGCCATTTGCGGGATTGGCGGAAGAGCAATAAAAAAGTTTCTTTGCTTAGGCTGTTTCGATCTTGCTTCTTTCATATAAGCATCGTAAGAATCTTTGATCTTATCGTCAACAATATATCCGGCATTGGTTAAACCCTGTACCAACGAAATAGTGTAAGCTTTATGAACATCCCCGCTTCCGGTACCACCAGCTATCAGATCATAAGAAGTATTGCCGAATAAGGCTATGTTTTTCACCTTATTTAAAGGCAGCACATCATGCTCATCCTTTAGCAGTACCATACCTTGCGCAGCTGCCGAACGTGCAACTTCGGCATCTCTTTTAAGATCGGGGGCGTTTGAATATTTATATTTTTTAAACTCAGGTGTTTTCAGGATGATATTTAATATCCTTTCTATATTGGCATTCAATTGCTTTTCGCTTAGTTTTCCGCTTTTCACAGCGTCAACAATGGCTTTAGATTGCAGCGGGCCACCCGGCATCAACAGGTCGTTGCCTGCTTTTTCCTGGGCTACGGCATTGTGCCCACCAAACCAGTCGGTCATTACCAAACCCTTAAAGCCCCACTCATCTTTCAGGATGGTAGTTAAAAGGTCGCGCCTTTCTGATGTATAAGTACCATTCAACCTGTTATATGATGACATTACTGTCCAGGGGTGCGAGTTTTTTATAGCGATCTCAAAACCTTTCAAGTAGATCTCGCGCATAGCCCTTTCGCTCACAATGGTGTTAACGCTGTTACGGTTGGTTTCCTGGTTATTAGCTGCAAAGTGTTTGATGGATGTTCCCACTCCCTGCGATTGGATACCATTGATCATCGCGGCAGCAATACGACCTGTTACCAGCGGATCTTCTGAATAATATTCAAAATTCCGGCCACCCAATGGGTTACGGTGTATATTTACACCTGGGCCCAATATAACATCGGCGCCATATTCTCGTATCTCGCCGCCAAAGGCCGCGCCTACTTTATGCACCAGATCAGGATCCCATGATGATGCCAGTAAGGTTCCAACCGGGAAAGCGGTAGCATAGTAAGTTTTTGAACTGTCGTTATTACGAATTGGGTCGATACGGATACCGGCAGGGCCGTCAGAAAGGGTGATCGAAGGAATACCAAGACGGCTTATAGCATGAGTACGGCCCGCAGCACCCGGAACTTTCTCGGGTATGTTATAAGCATCCGCATCAGACGGCGGCAATTTAAAACCGCCGATATCCACACCTTCTTTCATTTGTTTGGGTGTTGGCGGCGGCATACCAGGCATTTTAAAGCCCATGCCCACAACCAGCTTCGATTTTTCTTCCAAAGTCATGGCTTTGATCACCTCTTTTACAGAGTTTTTTCCCAATTGCGGGACAACAGCCATTGATTTTGGGGCTGTGGCGACTTTCTTTGAAGCCGTTGCTGCCGTTTTATTTTGCGCGGAAACATTTATGCTAAAAATGCCAACCAGCAAAATGGTTAATAACAGGAATGAGTTTTTCTTCATTTTAAGGTTATTTGAGTTGATCTCTTATCAATACGATAAGAAATAGTTGTTAAATAATTGGTTAAATTGCTTCTATCAGACACCATTAGTGTCTATTTGACACAATGATACAAATATTTTATCACTTCCAAATATTTCAGACAGATTTATTTTAAATACAGCGGTTTATGCTTCAACACCACTCAAACTAAGGGGAGGTTTGATGTAATATTAACCCAGTTTTATCCACAATGTCCACGCCCCGCTTTGCTCATCGCTCCTGAAGAATGTGATGGATACCTTTTTTACGCCATCGGGCCTACTGATCGGTTCAGCCTTACCTTTTTTAATTATTTGTTCGGAGTTGACATCCGGGTTAAAAGATTGCCTGTACATTTTTAATAATAGCGGGTAATACCCGCTGATCTTTATTTCGCTGATCAGCGTATCGGCCGTGCCCCTATCAACATTCCTGTTTAGCAGGTCTCTTTTGATATCAATCTTTAATTGTTTTCCGCTCGTATCAGAAAATAGATAGTAAGCTTTATCAATTGACTTCGAGATCGATGTTTGCATGTTTACCGTTTTGTAAGCCGGGCCGGCAAACGAGATCACATAATTCCTGATCGACCTGATATTATCCGAATTCCATGGATTGCCGACAAGCAGGTTACTGGTTTGAGCTGAAACAACTTTAGATAAAAGGATAAGCGCAATGATGACTAATTTTTTCATTATATGGGTCTAAAAACGATTATGGGGTGGTAGATTACCCTCAATATTTAACAACAACAAAGTGTCCTAATCGTTTTATTTAATTACTTTGCACCCTTGATTTTAATCAATTCATAGTATTAAAAAATGACTTATTGTTTAGGAATTAAGGTTAAAGAGGGGCTGGTTGCCATAGCTGATACGCTGATCATTTCGGGGACGGAAACCTCGTCAAAAAAGAAAATTTTTATAGAACAGAAAGACAACTTTTCGCTTTTCATCATGACGAGCGGCTTACGGTCGGTAAGGGATAAAGCGGTGGTCTATTTCAGGGAATTACTGGAAACACAGGATTTCAATAAACTATACAAAGCAGTGAATGCCTTTGGTCAGCAGGTGAAACGGGTGGCTGAGGAAGATAAAGCATCCCTTGAAAAAGCGGGCTTCAAATTCGACCTGAACACTATTATCGGCGGCCAACTGAAAGACGATAAAGAGCAGAAGCTATTTTTATTGTATCCCGAAGGTAATTGGGTGGAACTTGGACAAGGCGCGCCTTATGTTGTGATCGGCAATTCGGGCCACGGAAAGGCGATACTTAACCGCACGCTGACTGAAAACTCGAGTATGCGGCTGGCGCTAAAAACCGGGTTCCTGTCTTTTGACTCGACCAGGGTGAGCTCCAACAATGTTGATTTCCCGATAGATGTGGTGCTGTATAAAAAGGATAGTTTCTCGATGACCGAGCAACGTTACGAGCAAAAAGACCTCGAAAATATCTCGACCCAATGGGCAGAGGAATTGAAACACGCGCTGGAAAATATATCGGAAGACTGGATGGAGACCGCCTTTGAAAAACTGCCGGTAAAAGAAAACATTTAATTAAATTAGTTGATTAGGTTGATTGAGTTAAGTAATTGATTATGTTAACTTAATAAACCAAATACAACTTGATCTAACTCAATCAACTTAGTCAAACTTAACCAATCAAAAAAAATGAAATTCAATGTATCTGCCGAAATGGGATATGAAGTTGGCTATGCAGGTACGCTGATATTAAATATTCATGCTTTACGCACACCTACCCAGGCTGTACTGGAAGAGACTTTTACCATTGAGCCGTATGTTAAGGTAGAGGAATTATTTGCCGTTAACGGCGAGAACAGGATCATCCGCTTGGAAATACCCAAAAAAGGGAAACTTCAAATTACCTATAAAGCCACAGTTGATAATAACTATGAGATAAAGGACCATACTGGGCGCGAGGAGATACTGGTAGGTAAAATGGATCCGCAAATATTGCCTTACCTGTACCCAAGCCGATATTGTCAGTCGGATAAGCTTTTCAGGCTGGCGAATAACCTGTTTGGGCATATTGCAAAGCCTTATGAAAAAGTGGTTGCTTTGACCAACTGGATCAATAAAAATGTAGAATACCGCAGCGGTTTTAGTAATGCCCAAACCTCGGCTTATGATACTGTTACCGAGCAAGCTGGTGTTTGCCGCGATTTTGCCCATTTAGGTATAGCCTTGTGCCGGGCGCTTACTATACCGGCACGTTACTTTACCGGGTACGCCTACCAGCTTAAACCGGGCGATTTCCATGCCTGTTTTGAGGCTTATATCGGTGATGAATGGATATTATTTGACGCCACCAAACTGGTACCGCTAAACGGTTTGATCAAAATAGCTACCGGCCATGATGCCGCTGATACTGCTATTGCCAATATTTTCGGCAATATATTATTTACCTCGATGCTGGTAAGCTGTCAGTTGGCCGATGATGGATTTGTACCATATTATTTGTAGAAACATCATATTTGGTGCCTGCTGCAACAATTTTGCGTCTCTACCTTTTTAAAAGATAGGCAAATCTTGTAAATTACCTGCATGGAGAAAAAATACAATATCTGGTGGGGTCCGCCGCGCAAGTTCTCCAACAAATTTGAGGAGCGCAAAATAAGCTGGCTCGAGCTGTTTTTCGACCTGGTATACGCCATTATTATCTCGCGTACAACACATTGGCTGGCGATAAATTATAAACCTGATGGCATTCTTGACTACGCATACCTGATCATCATCGTATTCTGGGGATGGTACAATGGCAGTCAGTACTATGATCTGCATGGCACGCCGGGTATCCGCACCAGGTTAATGACGCTTTGGCAAATGATGACCATCGCTGCGCTCGCGGTTACCTTATACAACCCATCCGCCAGCGCCATTGGCAATACAACCATTGCCATAGCCGCTTTACAGGCATTTATTACCTACCTATGGTGGAGCGTCGGCATTTATGATAAAGAACACCGCAAATATAACAAACCTTACACTGCCTGTTTCCTTATAGCGCTGGCGCTAATCATCTTAACCTTATTTGTGCCACAGCCTTATAAACGCATTTTATTCTGGATAACATTGGTATTGAATTACATACCGCCATTTATCGCAGCGAGGATATTGAAGGGTCACAACAGCGATTTTTCACTTTCATCCAGCATGATCGAGCGTCTTGGGCTATTTACTATCATCGTTTTTGGTGAGGCCATTTTGGGGGTTATCAACGGAATGAACCTATTTAACAACCTCAATTTCAATGTTTGGCTTTGCTTCGGGTTGGGCATATTGATCGTTTTTGCCCTTTGGTGGATATTCTTTGCGCTGATCGCCGATCGCATGGGTCAAAAAGGTCTGGTAAAAGGCACCGTAATATCCATGATCTACATTGTTACGGTGGCATCATTGGGTATGCTTGGCGCATCGTTTCCCGGACTGATGAACGACCTTAAATCCGGAATTGACGATAGTCCATCAGCTTCGCGCGTCATCTTTAGTGTCAGCATTGCTTTATTCTTGTTCAGTATCGTTTCGTTGAGCCAGTTATTAATTTATCCTGAAGAATACTACAAAAAAAGGCGCCCCATACAGCTTTTACTCATCATTGCAGGGTCTTTGCCTGTGATTTATACCCTGTTTCTACCCGTTTTATCCCTCACCATCTACCTGTTTTGTATCTTCCTGCTCATGTTTTTAATCATTGTCGTCATTACCAAGAGCTGGTTCCGGGTAGAATTGGAACATTTGCAGGACAACGATTTGTAGAGATGTAAAATATTGGTAACTATATATTTGGATGTACCAAATCTTTTACTTATCTTTGATTAACAAAGAGATAGTAAAGATATGAAAACTTCTAAAACACCTCAAAAATTCGGTTCATTTGTAGAAATGTTAACTGTGTTGCCTGACGACACCGCTTGTCGTCTTTATTTAGAAGATTTACGTTGGGATGGTAAACCCGTTTGTCCTCATTGTGGCTCAATCAATGAGAACCATTACAAGCTGAATACCAAAGGTGTTTTTAATGGCCTGTACAAGTGTAAGGATTGCCGGGAACGCTTTACTGTAACCGTAGGGACTATGTTTGAGGGTTCACACGTTCCACTTCGCAAATGGTTTATCGCCATTTATATTTTTACCACTCATAAAAAAGGTATTTCATCTTTACAGTTAGGCCGGGATTTAGGGATCACGCAAAAAAGTAGCTGGTTTATGTTATCTCGTATTCGTCAAAACTTTGGTATCGGCGAGGGTTCTGATTTACTTGGCGGTTCGGGTACAGTTGTAGAGGTAGATGAAACAGTAATTGGGGGTAAGGTTAAAAACATGAACAACAAAAAACGTAAAGCATCTTTGAACGATAAAACTATGCGCCACGATAATAAAACTGTGGTTGTTGGTATGGTAGAACGTGGCAGTAGCTTACGTTTAAAGGCTGTTAAACACGGCGATTTTGTGCCGGATATAGTAAGGGCTAACGTAGATACTGAAAGTGCTTTAATGACTGATACGGCTAATACATACGTAACCGTTGGTAAGGAATTTGCGTACCATGAAACCGTTGACCATACCAAAAAAGAGTACGGACGTGATGGTATTTATTTTACAAATACGATTGAGGGCGCATTTT
>JABDFM010000070.1 GCA_013286565.1 Bacteroidota bacterium | reverse complement strand
GTATGTATATGAAGGTGTAATTAAAACAGGCGAACATTATGCACCTGAACCAAATGCCAAACCAGGAGATCCTAAGTATGCCGATATAAATGGCGATGGCTTGATTACACCTGCCGATCAGAAAGATTTGGGCAATACCAGCCCACATTATATCGCAGCACTGGGTAATAACTTTAGCTATAAAGGCTTCGGATTAAGCATATTCTTTCAGGGTGCATTTGCCTATGATCTGTACAATATGAATGCGTTGGTATTGGAATCAACAACCGGTGCGGCAGCATTAAACAGGTTTGTACCGGGTGTAAACGAAAACACCAGCGTACCGCGCGAAGGTTATTTTTTAAGCCAGTACGGGGGGTATGTTAACTCAAGGTTTGTTCAAAACGCGTCTTATGTGCGTTTAAAATCAGCTTCATTCAGCTATACTGTGCCTCCTTCTGTATTTACAAAAACTCCGATCATCAGGGGATTAACCGTATATGCCGAAGGGCAAAACCTGCTAACTTTTACAAGCTACAAAGGTACCGACCCGGAAGAAAATGTTCACTCGGGCTTGGCACTTAACGCTCAAGGCGGTTATAGCGGCAGCAATACTGGCGCCGGTTTGGACTTTGGCGGCTTCCCGGCATTCAGGACCTTCATCCTGGGCTTAAAGCTTTCAATTCATTAATAAATAATAAGTATCTCTATAAAGGATCAACATAAATTTAAAAAAAAATGAAAAAGTATATTTTATTATTTCTCATACCGGTGGTCGCTCTGCAGTTCTCCTGCAATAAGAACCTCGACCCCAAAATATCTAGCAGCCTTACGAATGTGAATGCATTTCGTACCGAGTCGGATGCTATAGCAGCTGTAAATGCAGTTTATGCCCGCTTAAAGGGCCCTTCAATTGGCGACAATTTTGATTACTGGACTGTAAGGCATTTTGCCCTTACCGATCTTCCTACCGATGTTGGTAATTGTAGCTATGGTGGCGATCCTGGTCAGCTTTCCCTGGCCCAATGGAACTCGGCAAATGGTTTACTTGCCGAAGACTGGCGCCAGATATATAAACTGATAGCAGACGCTAACAGCGCTATTTATAACATTTCGGCAATGACAACAATTACCGCTGCGCAGAAATCACAATTTTTGGCAGAGGCAAAATTTTTACGTGCTGTAGCTTATATGGACCTGACCGATGCCTGGGGCCCGGTAGTTTTGGCAACAGAAAAAGACCTAGCTAACCCCAATTACTTAAGCCAGCCGCCTGTATCTTCTGTAGCTACTATTGAGACCTTGTTGATCTCGGATCTGCAAAATTCAATTAATGTGCTTCCTGTAAGTTATGCAAGTAACGCCATCTATTCAACTAATGATGTGGGCAGGGCTACAAAAGGCGCTGCCATGACTTTGCTGGGGAAATTATATTTGCGCCAGCATCAATGGCAACTATCGGCAGATATGAGGTCGCAAGTAATTAACGCGGGTACTTACCAGCTTTACCCATCATACCAGGGCTTGTTTTTAGAGTCTAACAAATGGTGTTCTGAAAATATATTCTCGGTGTTAAGTGATGCCAATGTAAACGGAACTGAATTAATGAACCACTTTGGCCCGCTGGTACATCCTGCCATACCAAACAGGTGGCAATATTACGCGGCAAGCTGGCCTTTTTACCATAGCTTTGCTAATAATGATGACCGTAAAGGTGAATTTTTCCCTAAATACAAAGGTACCGATGGCTTAATACATGAAGAGGCCCCAACACTGGGAGCTCAACCGCCTGCCGGCGTTTTGTATATGCCTAACGTGGCAACTTCAAAGTATGCCGATTCAACCGGTTCAGTAAATGTTTATTATGACGGGCACAGTGTTGATATTTTGCGCTATGCTGATGTACTGTTAAGCAGGGCTGAAGCCTTAAATGAACTGAACGGTCCCAGTGCGGAAGCTATAGGATTAATTAACCAGGTAAGGCTGCGTTCGCATGCTACGCCGCTTGTTTTGAGCAACTATTCACAAACAAGCTTAAGATTGGCTATTTTGCAGGAACGTGGATGGGAATTCTTTTACGAAGGAAAACGCAGGGCCGATCTGTTAAGAATGGGGCAATACGATATCATTGTAAACGCCTATCTTAAATCTATCGGGCAAACCAATACCATTTCTTTGCCTAAAGATCAATATTTCTCTTATCCGTTAAACCAGGCTCAACTTAATCCGAACTTGAGTAATTCCGGAAGGGAACAATAAAGGGAAGATATTCCCAGTCAAAAAAGAATATACGACCAAAACAGGTCGTATATTCTTTTTGATATTTTAGAATAGCCTGAGAAATAAAATGTTGAAATTTATAAACCCTTTTCAGGTCAATTTTATAAAGCCGCATAAGTTATTTTCAAGATGATGAAGGTTTTTTTAAGATGTATAGCTGTATTTTCTTTGACAATATTTTTTGCAGGCTGTTCTAACAGCGGCGGAAATATAATTAAGGAGATCAGGATAGGATTACATAATAACAACGAATTAAAAATACAGGTTGATGTATTAACTACAGACAAAGCAGATGCTTATGCTGAATACTGGCCTGCTAAAGACAGTATTGGCGGAAAACAAACTTCACCAGTTTCAAAGAGCGCCCTTTCGCACCAGCTTGTTTTTTGCAACATCATTCCAAAAACAGATTACGTTTATCATATCATTACGGTAGCAAATGGGGATAAAAAAGTAAGTAAAAACTATACTTTCAAATCACATGATCTGCCGATGTGGCTGCTGGAACAATTCAAAGCCATCAATACTTTTCCAAAACTGATACCTGCCGAGTTTAAAAACGGGTTGATGCTTATTAACAAAAGGTACGCGCCAGGCATTGCCTATTTAGCTGACTACAAAGGGCAGATAAGGTGGTACCACATAGTTGATGGCATGGGTTTTAAAGTGACTCACTTTACAAAAGATCATACCATACTTTCCATTTTAGGGACAAACGATGAACCTACCAGTTATGGCAGCCAGATACTGGAAATTAACTTATTGGGTGATACACTTTTGAACCTGAAAAAAGGGCAGGGTGATTTTAAGCAAACCATCCATCATGAGATTTTAAAGAATGATAAAAATGAGATCGTAACCCTTTATGTAGACAAAAGGATAATGGATCTGACTTCCGCAGGCGGAAGCAAAAAAGATACAGTGGGGGGCGATGGTATCCTTGTATTGAATAGGCATGGCAAAAAGATATGGCAGTGGAGCGTATTTGATGCGCTTGACCCATTGAAAGACCCTCATCTGCTAAAAACAAAAAAAGACTGGATGCACGCAAACAGTTTAAATTATGATAAAGACGGTAACTACATTATTTCCTTTTACAACAACGGGCAGATATGGAAAATAGACGCCCAAACGGGTAAAGTGATCTGGAAATTTGGCAAAGGCGGCACAATTGCCATGCCTGCCGAATGTGATTTTACCCAGGCCCATGCCGCGCATATCAACGCTTATGGCAACCTAATGTTTTTTGATAATGGTGTAGAAAAGAAGCAGTCGGGCGTATTTGCTTTGAAACTGGATGAGCAAAATAAAACTTCAAAATTAGACCTGCATATTAAACTGCCCAAGGAAGTATTTAACGGGCGGATGGGCAGCGCTTATATGATCAATGATACAGCAGTA
Organism: Bacteroidota bacterium; assembly: GCA_013286565.1. Taxonomy (GTDB): domain Bacteria; phylum Bacteroidota; class Bacteroidia; order Sphingobacteriales; family Sphingobacteriaceae; genus Mucilaginibacter. Next base: position 10,453 of record JABDFM010000070.1, on the reverse strand, counting down.
TTGGTTTGCTGCTCAAAAAGACACATCATAGTTTTGGCCGACAGGAAAGGCACTTTATTATGGACAATGGAAACGGCAATGCCAACCTACAGGGCCGAGTTTATAAAAAGCAATGAGCTTGCTCCTTATTTAAAACCCTGAAGCTGATAATAAGATTAATAGCAATGAAAAAACGGTATCAATATATTACTTGTATTTTTATACTATATGCGCTTGTGGTGGTTGCACAGTTATTCATCTCATGCAACGAGAGCGCCAAGGCAGATTCAAATAATTCAAACACGTCGGCAGGATTCGTTATCGACACCGCGAAGATCCCGCATGATCAATTTGGTGAAGCCGTAAAGTATGGCAGGCAACTAATGCTGCACACCGCTTATTATATCGGTCCGGATGGCATTAATGAGAAGAGATACGCAGGCAATAAAATGAATTGCACCAATTGCCACCAGGACGCGGGTACCAAACCATACGCTTTTAACCTGGTAACCACCTTTAGAAATTATCCTCAATACCGTGCAAGAGAAGGCCGGGTATCATCATTGGCCGAAAGGGTGAATAATTGCATCACACGCCCGCTGCTTGGCAAACCGTTACCGCTTGATAGTAAGGAGATGATCGCCATTATGTCTTATCTAAAATGGCTCAGCGATTCATCCTATGTTAATAATAATGCAAAAGGCTTAAAGAACATAGAGATACCGCTGCCTGATATAGCTGCTTCATCTGAAAGGGGTGCGCAGCTTTATACCACCAATTGTGCAAGGTGCCACGGCGCATCAGGCGAAGGGCAATTACGATATGATAAGGTAACTTATGCCTATCCGCCTTTGTGGGGGTTAAATGCCTACCAGCCGGGATCAAGTATGCACCGTATTGTTAAAATGGCCCAGTGGCTGGTGCCCAATATGCCTTATGATAAAGCCACACATGATAAGCCTTTTTTAACACCGGCACAGGCGTTAGACCTGGCCGCTTTTATTAATGATGACAGGATACACCAGCGCCCCTTTGTAAAAGATTTTCAATATCCGAACTATGGAGAAAAGCCCATTGATTATGATCGCGGGCCTTTCAATGATCCATTTTCTGATACTCAACATAAATACGGCCCTTTTAAGCCAATAATTGCTTACTGGGCCGGTAAAGGATTTAAACCAACTTACTAAATTATAAAATAGGCTTATCAACATAAGCTACACAGGTACTACTAAATTATGACTACTATGAAAAAGGGATTGATCGCTTTTATTTTCCTCTTATCGGGCATTACTGCTTTTGCACAAAAAACACCCTACACCAATTGCCCCAACTGCTGGATCGCGGATTCATTGGGCAATCACAGGGTTGTTTTAACCTATAAAGGTACCGGTAAAGTAGCTAAAGCCATCATCCAATGGAGAAGAAGGGATAACGATCCGCAAAACAAACGCATAATCATTGAGGATGCGCAAACCAAACAAAAAATAACGAATGTAAGATCAGGTAACATTAACCGCGAGAGTGGTGAACTATATTTTGAACCAGTTTCGGGCAGCGGGACTTACTATGTTTATTATATGCCCTATAAAAACGAGGGTCGTTCAAATTATCCAAGGGGTGTTTATCTGAAGCCGGAAGCAACCGCCTCTGCGGATTGGCTGAGCCTTTCAAATTCTAATACTAATATCCCTTTAGCCGAAGTAAAAGAATTTCAGTCGATAGATGCGTTCAATACTTTTTACCCGATGGAAGTAATTGCCACGAAGGATGAAACTGATCAGCTAATTGCAAAAAACAGTTCAGAAGCATTCCTGGTTTTTCCTGAAGACAGGTTATACTCTATCAGGATGACAGACGATCTGCCGCAACGCTGGATCGAACGCGGCCCGCAAAACCATTTCGATGGCGAAGCATCACGCGGGGAAAATTTCTCTTTTCAATTAGGTTTGTATGCGATGCAGGACCTGGGCGATGTAAAAGTTACTTTCAGCAAGCTTACTTCTTCTGCAGGCCAGGCCATTGCTGCTGATAAAATATTTTGCATCAACACAAATGGTATTGGTTACGATGCCGTGCCGTTTAGCAAAACATTAAGTGTAGCTAAAGGTAAGATACAGGCTTTATGGTGCGGGGTAGACGTTCCACAAGATGCAGCCCCTGCCACCTACACCGGGAAAGCGACGATCAGCGTCGACGGAAAAGCAACAAAGGAGATCAAATTATCAATTACGGTTAACAACACTTTATCAAAAAATGGCGGTGTTGATGAGCCCTGGAAAATGACCAGGTTGAGGTGGCTCAATTCTACCATGGCACAGGATAATACAGTGATCGCGCCCTACACACCGCTTATTGTAAAGGATAATACCGTTAGTTTATTAGGCAGAAAAGTGGAGGTTAATAAAGATGGCTTCCCTGCCCAGATACAAACGTTTTTCACCCCTGAAATGACGGAGTATTCAAAAACACCAAATAACCTGTTGACCGAAGCGCTTCACTTCCATTTCACCAAACCTGATGGTAAAAACATGGCACTGAAAAGTAAAGGGTTACACTTTACCAAAACAGAACCAGGCACCGTTCAGTGGACGGCGGTAAGCGCGAATGATTCCCTGCAAATGGAAGTTTCCGCATCAATGGAATTTGATGGGTTCATCGCCTACAAGGTGAAAGTAACCGCTTTGCAGGATATCGACCTGAAAGATATAACCATGCATATCCCCTTTAAAAAGGATGTGGCCAAATACATGATGGGTTTGGGCCAGAAAGGCGGCTACCGCCCTGAGAATTTTGAATGGAAATGGGATGTAACGCATAAAAACCAGGATGGAGCATGGATCGGCAATGTAAACGCCGGTTTGCAATATTCCCTGCGTGATGAGAAATATGTAAGACCGCTCAACACCAATTTCTACCTGCAAAAACCTTTGATCCTGCCATCTTCATGGGGAAATGGTGATAAGGGGGGTATTAAAATAACTGATGACGGCAAAGCTGTATTGGCCAATAATTACAGCGGCGAAAGGAAGCTGAGCAAAGGCGATGTACTGTATTATAACTTTAATTTATTGGTTACGCCGTTCCACACTATCAATACGGATTTTCAGTGGGAAACCAGGTTTTTCCACTCTTACAAACCTATTGATACAATAAAAAATGCCGGTGCTACGGTGATCAATATTCATCATGCGACTGCCATCAATCCATATATCAATTATCCATTTATCGCATGGAAAAAAATGAAGGCTTATGATGACTCTGCCCATGCAGCCGGGTTGAAAGTAAAAATTTACAATACCATCCGAGAACTATCCAACCACGCGTATGAAACGTTTGCATTGAGAAGCCTGGGGCATGAAATTTATTCGCCCGGAAAAGGCGGTGGCTTTAGCTGGTTACAGGAACACGTGGGCAATGATTATATAGCCGCCTGGTTTGTACCAGAACTGAAAGATGCAGCCATCATCAATAGCGGTATGAACCGCTGGCACAATTACTATGTGGAAGGCATGAACTGGCTGACACAAAATGTAGGTATCGATGGGATCTACCTGGACGATGTGGCATTTGACCGTATCACTATGAAACGGGTTAAACGGGTATTAACGAACGACGGGCATCCAGGTATAATTGATCTGCATTCCGCCAATCAATACAACAAAAGTGATGGCTTTAATAATAGCGCCAATTTGTATATGGAGCATTTTCCGTACCTCAACCGTTTGTGGTTTGGCGAATATTTTGACTATGAAAAAAACAGTCCCGATTTTTTCCTGACCGAAGTAAGCGGTATTCCTTTCGGCTTAATGGGCGAGATGCTGCAGGGTGGCGGTAACCCATGGAGAGGTATGGTTTTCGGCATGACCAACCGTATGCCATGGAGTGATAACGCTGACCCGCGCCCGATATGGAAGGTTTGGGATAATTTCGGGATGAAAGGCACCAAAATGATCGGTTATTGGGTTGAAAGTAACCCGGTAAAGACCAATAACGAGAAAGTATTGGCCACAATCTACAAAAAGAAAGGCACTGCACTGATCTCCATCGGTAGCTGGGCCGACAGCGATACGGATATACAATTGAGTATCGATTGGGAAAAATTAGGGATCGATCCGTCAAAAGCAACTATTACAGCACCAGAAATAAAGAATTTTCAACACGGAAAAACATTCCAGTTAAATGAAAAAATACCGATTGAAAAAGGTAAAGGTTGGTTGCTGATTGTTAAGTAAGAAAAATGCAAGGCTTTTAAATTATAAAATCTAAATACTTTATTATGATAAAAAAATGGTTGATCACTTTTTCTATATGTATAACGATGATCAATGTTTATGCCCAGGAAAAGAAAGATGTTGTAACCCCTGCAACAGTTATTATCAAACCTGAAGACCCCTTACCAGCAAAGGATTCTTTATTTCGTGATGCTGTAAGTGCCTGGTGTGAAGCACAATTAAAAAGCGAAGATTATAAAAAAATAAAAGCTCACCCTTCATCGGCTATTTTTCCGGGTAAAGTAAAAGATGGGTATGCATTTGAAAATAGAGTGGTTAAGATAAAACATAAGAAGATCAATGATGCATTGCTTCCTATTGTGTCCAAATTAGATTATTCCAGTCCGTGGGAAAATACGATGTACAGTACCGGGCTTTATGCCGTACCAGGGCAATATGTAGAAATAATTATTCCGGCCAAATTAAAGAACAAAGGGATAGTTGTGCAAATTGGCTGTCATACGGATAAACTTAACCAGTGGGTAGCATCCAAAGAAAACTGGAGGCGGATGCCAATCATTGTGAAAACCCAGGAATTAAAACAGGTATCAACTAAACTGGCTTCTCCTTTTGGTGGATTGATCTATATAACGGCTTCGCCACGCTCGGACGATTGGGAACAAGACATAACAATTAATCACGCTGTGGCAGCACCACTTTTCAAATTGGGTACTACTACTCAACAGGATTGGGAAGAACAACTGAAAAACAATAAAGCTCCCTGGGGCGAACTGGCATCGGATAATATAATATTAACACTTCCTGATTCTGTGATACAGAAAGTACAACATCCAGATGATGTCATGAAACTTTGGAATCTTATTATTGGAGGAGAAATGGATCTGGCACAAATCTCGCAACCTTTTTACCGGGCTCAACGCCTGGTAATAGATGAGCACATCGGTGGTGGTTTTATGCATAGCGGTTATCCTATCATGGTGCATCATTCGCCCGTAAAGAGAATGTTGTCAGCAAATATAATTGCGAACCCTGAGTTACTGATGCAGCCAAGTAAAGGCGGCGCCAACTGGGGCTTCTTCCATGAAATTGGCCATAATATGCAGAATTTGGATTGGGTATTTGGCGGTACCACCGAGGTTAGCTGCAATTTCTTTTCGCTTTATATGTTTGATCGGTTAATGGGAGGGCGTGATGAAGGTCATAGTGCTATCTCTAATGTATATACAGAAAAAGCGATGAAGAAATATTTTCAAAGTGGAGTTAACTATGAGAAATGGGAGAAAGATCCGTTTTTAGGGTTGATCATGTTTCGCCAGTTGCAGGAAGGCTTTGGATGGGAGTCGTTTAAAACTTTTTTCCGGGAATATCAATCTATGGCAGCCAAAGACACTTCTGGCAATTACGTGGCTACCGACCAGATGAAAAGGGATTTGTGGGTAAAAACATTTTCAAAAATAACGGGTAGAAACGTAGCTCCCTTTTTTGAGACATGGGGTATTCCTATTAGCGCAGAAGCAAAAAAAGAATTAGATGGCCTTGATAAATGGATGCCATATAATTTCCCGCCAGTAAATTAAGGTGAATTTCTAAATTTTCAACATGCGAAAATTATTTTCAATATTTTTTATTTGTACTTCTTTTTCCAGCTTCGCTCAGGAAAGTGCAGTTATTCGCGAATACAATAAAACATTTACTACCTATCCGTTTTCAGATCCAAACCCTATTCCCACTTATACCAATATTTACCCTTACTTCCGTTACGATGGTTTTACGGATAAACCCATACAAAAACAATGGAAAGTGGTGGAGCTGGAGAACGACTATATCAAACTGATGATATTACCCGAAGTAGGGGGTAAGATATGGTCGGCTATTGAAAAATCAACAGGCAGGTCATTTATCTATGATAATCACGTAGTGAAATTCAGGGATATCGCTATGCGTGGGCCGTGGACAAGCGGCGGCATCGAACCTAATTATGGTATTATTGGTCATACACCTAATTCCGTTACACCGGTTGATTACCTTACCCGTAAGAATGATGACGGCAGCGTAAGCTGTATCATCAGTGTGCTTGATCTGCTGACCAGGACAACCTGGACGATGGAAGTTAATTTACCAAAGGACAAAGCCTATTTCACCACGAAATCATTCTGGTACAACTCCAATACTACCGACGAGCCTTATTATCACTGGATGAATACCGGGATAAAAACAAAAGGGGGTCTGCAATATATTTTCCCTGGAACCAATTATCTTGGTCACGAAGGTGAGCACGGCGATTGGCCTATCAACAAACAAAACGGCAAGGACGTTTCTTTGTACGATAACAATAATTTGGGGGGCTATAAATCCTACCATGTGTTTGGCAAATACACCGACTTTTTTGGTGCTTACTGGCATGATGATGATTTTGGTATGGCGCGCTATGGCGGTCGCGAGGATAAAGCGGGCAAAAAAATATGGATATGGGGCCTGTCACAGCAGGGAATGATATGGGAAAAATTGTTGACTGATACGGATGGACAATATTCAGAGATCCAATCCGGCAGGTTGTTCAATCAAACCGCGGTAAAAAGCACTTTTACCCCATTTAAGCACAAAAGTTTCGAACCAGGAGCAGCTGATACATGGACCGAATACTGGTACCCCGTGTTAAAGACAAAAGGATTTGTGGAAGCTAATCAATACGGCGCACTGAATGTAAAATATGAAAATGGCTGGTTAAAACTTTATTTTAATCCCGTTCAAAAAATAGCTGATACGCTTAAAGTTAAGCAGGGGGAAAAGGTCATCTATCATAAAAAAATAGAACTCGACCCTCTTAAAACTTTTGTTGATTCGATTAAATTGAATACAGCTCCGGGTGACTTAATAGTCACATTAGGGGACGATAAATTGATTTACAAATCTAAGCCGGATGCTTACAATATGAGCCGTCCATTGGATTCACCCAAAGATTTTGACTGGAACTCAGCTTACGGTTTGTATGTGCAGGGCAAGGAGTTGATGGATGCTAAAACGTACCCAGCCGCAGAAGAAAAGTTGCAGGCGGCTTTGCAGAAAGATCCCAATTTTTTACCTGCCTTGGTACAGATGGTAGAATTGATGTATCGCGATATGCGGTATGCGGAAGCGTTGCAGCTGGCAAAGAAAGCATTGAGTATTGATACGTATGACCCAGCTGCAAACTACTACTACGGCGTTATCAATGCGCAATTAGGCAATACCATTGATGCTAAAGATGGCTTTGAGATAGCAAGTCTGTCAGTTGAGTACAGGAATGCCGCCTATAATGGTTTAAGTAGTTTATACCTGAAAGAAAAAAACTGGCGCAAGGCAATGGAGTTCGCTGTAAAGGCTATTGATTTTAACCGTTACGATATCAGGGCTTTGCAGGTAGAGGCAATTGTTTTCCGCCATCAAAATAGCGAAAAGGAAAAACAGGTATTAGATGCTATATTATCATTTGATCCGCTTAATCATTTTGCGCGTTTTGAAAAATATTTAGTACATCCTTCGGCAGAGAATAAAGAGAGATTTACTTCGATGATCCGCGATGAGCAGCCCATAGAAACCTACCTGGAATTAGCCGATACGTATTATAAAAATGGATGTTTGGATGAGTGTGAGCAAGTATTACAGCTTTCGCCGACCAATGCATTGGTTGATTATTGGCTTGCATTTTTACAGGCTAAAGCCGGGAAACCGTTTTCTGAATTATTATCAAAAGCGAATAATTCGACCCCTGCTTTTGTGTTTCCTTTCCGTTCCGAAGATGAGGAAGTATTGCTTTGGGCAATGCATCAAAATAACAACTGGAAACCAAAATATTACCTCGCCCTTTTATACAAAGACAGGAACCGCATAGCCGAAAGTAAAAAGCTATTTACACAATGCGGTAACGAGCCTGATTTTGCTCCGTTCTATATGGCCCGTGCCGCGATGTCAATGGGAGCATCCGACTTATCGGATCTAAAAAAGGCGGTCGAAATAGACAAACAGGAGTGGCGCTATTGCAAATTGCTTACTGAGTATTATGTAAGTAACAATCAAAATAGCAGCGCCCTGGCAACTGTTGAGCCATTCTACCACGCACACAGCGACAATTATATCATGGGGATGCTGTATGCCAAAGTGTTGCTGCTGAACAAGCGTTATAAAGAGTGCTCTGAATTATTATCCCATATCGATATCCTTCCCTTTGAAGGTGCTACCATCGGACGTGAGTTATACCGTGAGGCTGAACTGATGCAGGCGATTGAAAAGATACAGGCTAAAAATTATACCAGCGCCTTAATCCTGATTAACGATGCGAAAAAATGGCCCCTGAATTTAGGGGTTGGCAAACCATACCAGGAGAACATAGACGAACGGTTAGAGGATTGGATGGATTACCTCTGCTATCAGCAAACAGGGAAAAAGCAGGAAGCGCAGGCATCTTTGCAAAAGATGATTGATTTCAAACCTAAAATTGAAAACACGGTAAGCAATTTTTTACCGGCCAATCATTTGGTAACTGCCTGGGCTATGGAGAAATTGAATGGAAAACCGGAAGCAATGAAATGGTTAAATGCAGAGGTAAAACAATATCCCGACAATAAAATATTAGAATGGTGTAAACAAGTATTCGAAAATCAGCACCCGGCAAAAGCTGATACCACAGATGCGGAAGTACGTATATTGATACGGCTGATGCAGCTAAAATAAACAGTTAGGTATTCTTGCTGCTTACCACCAATTGCGATTCTACAATGATGTTATAATAAGCCTGTTCTGCTTCATCCTTGCGGTTAGGCTTATTTAACAGGTCGATCAGGATATCAGTAGCTTTTTGTCCCTGCAGGTAGGGGAATTGCTCAACAGTTGCTATCGGCACATGGTCCATATAATTGATAAGCGGGGTGTTTGAATAACTTACAAAAGTAAGCTCCTTGTTTATTTCTATGTTTAAAGAACGGGCATATCGTATCGCAAAAAGGGCCACGTAATCATTAAAAGTAACAATGGCGGTAGGCTTTCTTTTTTGCGCCAGCAATTCATCCATCGCCTTTATGGTGCCTTCTTCGGTAAGGTCGCAGTTAACTACCAGGGAGGGGTCAAACTTGAGCCTGTTTTTGAATAATGCCTGTATATAGCCATCTTTTCTTTCCTTAGCAGCAAAAAGCGCTGCCGGGCCATTGATCATCCCGATTGTGCGATGCCCTTGTTTTAACAGGAAATTTACCGCTTCAAACGTGCCGGTTTCCATATTACAAGCTACGCTGTGTTTATTTTTTATAGATGGAATACGGTCAAAAAACACCACAGGGATATTAGAGTTTTTGAGTGTTTCAAAATGTTCGTAGGAAGAAGTGTTTTTTGTAATAGAAATAAGCAATCCGTCAACCCGCTGGTGTTTCATTTTGGCGACCAGTTTTTTCTCATGTTCCTCGTTATCGTGTGATTGTGCCAGCAAAACAGTATAGTTTCTTTTATTGGCGGTATCCTCGATACCGCTGATCGCAGCCGAGAAAAAGGCTTCGGACAACTCCGGTAATATCACCCCAATAGTATATGATCTTCCTTTCTGAAAGTAAATGGCAGTTTGATTGGGCTCATAGTTCAGCTCTTTGGCAAGTTGCTTGACCCTCAATTTAGTGGTTAAACCAATGCTGGCATGGTCATGCAAAGCCCGTGATACGGTAGAAGTAGAGATACCCAATATTTTGGCGATCTCCTTTATGGTGGCTGGTTTGTCTGACATGTGTTTAAAGATGCAATTTAAGACATTAAATTAATAAACCGTTTGGTAATCTTAATTTAATGGGCATCTGTTTTTATAACTATATTGCTTTAATTATGGGCACGATACAAGTAAAACGAATATATGAACCTGTCGAAAAGACTGACGGCGTGCGTATCCTGGTTGACCGCTTGTGGCCCCGTGGTGTAAAGAAAGAGGCGGCGCATTTGGATGAATGGATGAAGGCCATAGCGCCATCGGATGCCTTGCGCAAGTGGTTCCATCATGATCCCGCAGAATGGCAGGAGTTTGAAGGAAAATATGTGCTCGAATTAAAACAAAACAACGCGGTTAATGATCTGTTGGATATCATCAGCAAAAACAAAACCTGCCTGAAAAATGCCGCGAGATATTTATGATGAGCCGGTTTGAGCACCTGAAATACAAGGATATTGCCGACAAGCTAAACCTGTCGCCCAAAACAGTTGAGCGGCAAATAAGTATCGCCCTGGAT
>JABDFM010000069.1:14559-15097 GCA_013286565.1 Bacteroidota bacterium | reverse complement strand
TTGGCTTTGAAAAGCAGGAAGCTGAGGTTGGGTTTTTGGTGTATAGGATTAAGATTGAGTAAAATCTAATAAAGAATGTCATTTCGAACGTAGAGAGAAATCTTGTACGACTTGCATGGCCGCTTTGCATATTTTATAAGATTTCTCTCTACGTTCGAAATGACATGCGTTTTAAATAAATATTCATTCCGCATCAAACGGCTTCTTTGCCCGTTCAGGGTCATAAAATAGGTTGGGTGTTAACCAATACAGTAAAATGATCCTGGAATACCGGTAATTGAATGGCGACAGGATAAATGTAACCGCAAACAATACCCCGATATATGTCCAGGGTGATTCAGAGTGCGTAAGCAAAAAGGTAGCTACCCCAAAGGTGATCATCTGGATAACGTTCATCCCGTAACTCACAAACATGGCCACATAAAAATATCCCGGCTCTATCTCAAACTGAAAATTGCAGTAAGGGCAATTTTTATACATTTTTTGCGAGCTAAACCCATACATGCTATTGGCAAACATATTTCCCTTACGGCATTTT
>JABDFM010000069.1:11240-14549 GCA_013286565.1 Bacteroidota bacterium | reverse complement strand
CTGAAGGTGCAGCCGGGGTGGCGCTATCGCTGGTTGTCATTTTTTAATTTTTTAAAGTTTGTTTCCTGAATTCCTCTGGTGTTAAACCGGCATATTTTTTAAAGAATTTGGTGAAGTAAGAGTTATCATTAAAGTTTAGCCGGTACGCTATCTCTGAAACCGAAAGATCCAAATTGATCAGCAGCCTTTTTGCTTCAAGCAGGATACGGTTACGGATAACATCACCCGCCGATACACCCAATATATCATTGCAGACCGCATTTAAGTGATTAGGCGTAATGTATAATAACTGGGCGTACTCTTTAGGGAGTTTTAAGGCCGAAAAGTTTTTCTCGATCAGTTTCTGGAAGTTTTTTAATAGTGTATAGTTGTAATGAGGCTGTTGTATTTGTTTGCTATCTGCATTCATCCTGCCTATTAAAATAAATAGCTGCAGCAGAATGGCTTTGATCAGGTCGAGCCCCATGCGCGCGGGATTCTCGCTTTCAGCAATAATTTCTTCAAACAGGTCGCTGATGAGTCGCTGATGTATGGATTCAATATTAATAACAGCATCCTCAACTATCCCGCTGAAGAACGGGAATTGTTCCAGGTAATCATTTTTCAATAGAAATGACTGGAAAAAAGCCTGTGAAAAATGTATCACATAGCCATCCGTTTCACCCTCAAAACTCCAGCTGTGCACCTGGCCCGGTATCATAAAATAAATTTGGTAGGGCGCTACATCAAACGTTTTGAAGTCGATAGCATGCGTGCCGCCACCTTTTGTGAATAAAACCAGGTGATAAAAAGTATGCTTATGCGGAAAATGAAGGTTTGTATGTTTTTTGAGATAGGCCCCAAAACGACTGATCAGCAGATCATCCTGTTGGAAATCAGAAAGCTTGCAGATATCATATACGGGGATGGTGTTTTTCACTACAAACAAAAGTAAGTGTTCTGTACTGTATTGAATGGCATTAATTGTAGTAGTAATGGTATTTTTTACTGATGAGAGATCGGCTTGCACAATGCCGGATAAAATAAATCCCCCGCCGGGTGGCGGGGGATTATTGTGACCTGTCTTACTCGCTAATTCAGGTCAAACCTAAACCTTATCGGGTACAAATTTCTGTTGCTTTGATGAAAAATTGATGAAAATCTATAAAAAGTAAACCCGTTTATTCTTCATCTTTACAAAAAAATGTAACAATTATATATGCAAAAACCCGACAGTATAATATTTGATATGGATGGCACCTTGTGGGATGCTGTTGATACTTATGCCGCATCATGGAACCTGATTTTTAAAAAATTGGATATCAATAGGAGCATATCGCGGGATGAACTGGCTAAGATGGTTGGCTGGGAGGGTAAAAAAGTGCTGGAAGCCATGATGCCAGATTATGATGAGGAAGGCAGGCAAAGCATATACGCACAGGTAACTGAACTAAGGAAGGAACTGCTGCCGCAGACCGGTGGAATCTTGTACGATGGGGTGAAAGAAGGATTAAAACAATTAGCCGGGAAGTACCAGCTTTATATCGTAAGTAACTGTGCTAAAGGGATCATCAGGCTGTTTATTGACTGGGCAGGGATAAATGAGCAGATTATTGACGAAATAGCTTATGGTACCAACTATATGCCCAAGCATTATAATATTAAACAATTGATAGAACGGCACAGCCTTAAAAGCCCGGTGTATGTAGGTGACACCGAAGGCGATGGAGAGGAGAGCAGGCTGGCAGGTATCCCCTTTGTTTTTGTTAGCTACGGGTTTGGCGCAACTGACAACCATGATATCCGGTTTGATAGCTTTACTGCTTTTACGGAATATTTTATGAGCTTGTAGGCTGATCAGTAGTTAGCGGCAAACTAAAATAAAACGTTGAGCCTCTACCCTCGGTGCTTTTTACCCATATTTTCCCTTTATGCCGTTGTATGATCTCGCTTGAGAGGTAAAGCCCTATTCCAAAGCCCGAAATTGTTTTCAGGTCATCATCTTCTGAGCGGTAAAAGCGCTGAAAAACTTTTTCCTGCTCTTTTTGCCTGATACCTATCCCCTCATCAGTAACCGATACACGTACATTTTCATCCAGCACTTCGCAACATACGGTAATGGAGGTACCTCTTTGCGAGTATTTGATGCCATTGTTTAAAAAATTACCGATCACCTGGCCTATTTTGTCCCGGTCGGCATTTACATGGATCACATTTTGGGGCTCAAACCGGATGTGGTGGCTGCTGGTTAGTATCCTGCTTTCAGCAATAGTTTCTTCGATCAATTTATTGAGATCAAAACTTTGCCATACCAATTGCAGTTTACCGGGTTCCAGTTTGGAAATATCCAGAAAACTGTGGATAAGGGCGGTCATTTTATTTACCTGGTTACCCGCTTTTAAAAGGGCCGTATTGATAAAAGGATCGGGCGACCCGGCCAGTTTAGCAGAAAGCAATTGCAGATAAGCTTTAAGCGAAGTAAGGGGCGTTTTTAATTCGTGGCTGGCCATGGCAATAAAATCGTTTTTCCTGATCTCGTCCTGCTTGCTTTCATTGATATCCACCAGGGTGCCCAGCATCCTTACGGGTTCTTTTTTTGAGTTGAATAAAACCTTGCCTTTTACGCGCACCCAATGGAGTGATCTGTCTGGTTTGTAAATGCGCACTTCGTATGAAAAATACCCGGTTATCAGCGATTCATAATAGGCCTTTAATACAATATTTTGCATATCATCCGGATGTACCTGTTTGCCGATATCACTAATGGTGAAATTTGCGTCTGAATCAAGCCCAAATATTTCTACCAGTTGTGGTGAATAAGTGAAACTTACATTCTGAATATCAAAATCCCAGATGGCCAGGCCTGTCGCCTCGGCAGCCAGGAGCAAACGATTTTCACTTTCAATAGCCGCTTCTTTTGCTTTTACCTCGCCGGTAATATCTACAACCGTATTTAAAATATACTCCACATGATTATCCGCATCCAAAACAGGAATATTGGAGCACGACCAGTAGTGCTGCTGCCTGGTATTGGTTTCCGGGTCAATAATATCATAGATGTAAACAGGTACGTCAAGCTTTTCGCGGGTCTCAATAACTTTTGTAAATACCTTACGTGCGGTATTTTCATTGTCCGGGTCGTCATTGTCATCGGGGAATACCTCAAAAAACCCCTTTCCTAATACTTGTTCGCGGGTTACCGAAGTCACCTTTAAATAATCATCGCTTGCGGCAAGTATGGTAAAAACAGGTGCATCAGCCTTTACAACCAATGATCCCGGTGATTTTTCAAAAAGGACCTGGAAGAGATTTTTAGGTAAACTATCAGGG
>JABDFM010000069.1:0-11230 GCA_013286565.1 Bacteroidota bacterium | reverse complement strand
AAATATGGGTAAAAAGCACCGAGGGTAGAGGCTCAACGTTTTATTTTAGTTTGCCGCTATGTAAAGGTATTGATCGAAAATGAAAGGCGTATATTATTTATACAATTATAAATAATATATGTTTTTGTAAAACAATAGGTATTTTAATTTGTAACGGAACGCTAAGCACGCATGCCATTGCTTTAAAGGTATGGCTCTAAAAGGAATAATGGATATCAAAAAAAGCCGCCCCGGTATATACCAGGGCGGCTTCCATTATAATAGCATTAGGTTGTGTTAGAAATTGAATCCGGCACGCACAAAGAAGCGCCTGCCGTCGTTGCCCATTTGTACTGCATCAGCAGGGCCGCCAGTTTCATTGTTGTAGGCCCAGTTTCCTTTTGCGGCCAAAACAGCACCAAGGTTAGGATGTACGTTAAATACATTGTCGCATCCTAATGAAAAATGTACTGTCTTATTAAGTTTATACCCGAAATAGATATCGCTCACTACTTTGCCGCTGTAGATATACTCATCGGGTACTGTAGTACCCGGACTGGCATCCAAAGGTACCACAGGGTGTATACCATCACCGTTTTCGCCATAACCCAACAGGTCTATCTTGCCAAAATAAGTGAACCTTGTGCCGACAGAGAATTTTTTATGTCCAAACTCAGGATTAAGGGTTAGTTTCTCAGGAGGTGCTGATGCCAGGATGAATTTTTGCTCACGGTCGCTCAAAAATGTCTGTCTCAGCTCGTCAGTTGCACTCAATTTGGGTGGATAGTTGATCTGATCGATCGTCATATGCTGAAAGTTGCCTGCGAATAACACTCTGTAATGATTATCACCCACCGTTTTATTATACTCTATCACCACATCCAAACCCATGTTAGTAGTATTTGCCGCATTAGCGAAAAACTGTGCCTGGCCCACTTTTAAAGCATTTAATTCGGCTATAAACGCAGGATCAAGGTCAGTGTTTGATGGACTAAACTGTCCTGATAATACAACCCTATCTTTTACTTTTATTATATAACCATCGGTAGTAATACTTAATTCAGGCATTGGTCGATATGTAAATCCCAAGCCATAATTTTGCGATTTTTCCTGTTTCAGCGAGGGAATACCGGCCGCCTTTGTTATCGGGCTGTAATTAGGAGCTATTTTAACTTCGGTTATCGTAGCGCCTTGTACATTGGTGTATGATGAACTATAATTTATTTGTTGCAGTGAGGGCGCACGGTAACCTGTACCTAATGAACCCCGGATATTAAAGTCGTCGGTCACTTTATATCTGGTGGCTAATTTAGTACTTAAATTAAAGCCAAAGTCACTATAATGCTCCAGGCGGTTGGCAAAATCTATCAACCATTTGTTGGTTACATCTGCTTCCAGATCAAGATAAATACCTTCAACTGTGCGGTGAGCGGTAACGACATCACTTGGCTGATAACCAGGGAAGCCCTGCGAGCCGGTAGCTTTAGTAGTGTCATAGTTCATGTAAGAACCAGGTTCACCGGGTGTTATTTTGTAACGCTCGTAGCGATATTCTGCTCCAGCACCTATGTTAAAGCCGGCCATTATATCTTTATAATGCTTATTAAAGTTCAGGTCGGTAGTGTTTTGTAAAAATTGAGGGCCGCCATCATAAAAGTGTGTTTGACCAGAGCCGAGAGAAGCATTAAAGGTTTTATCACCATAAAAATGAAAAGTATTATTACCCAGCGTATTGCTCAGGTCCCAATCCACATCTTTGCCTACTGTTCCTTTCAGTCCTAATGCGATGGATGCATCTGTATTATGCGTTTGTATGATCGGGTTGAAATAGCTGTCGCCGTTAGGCGTATTAAAGATGATCCCGGGAACAGGTATCAGGTTGCCGCTGGCATCAGTAGGGAAGCGTTTGGCTGCCGATGAAAAATTACGGGTAAAGGCATAATCATCTGATAGCTTATAACTGATACCGCCAAAACTGTAAAAAGTAGTGCGCGTACCGCTGAGGGGGATCTCAGAATTGAAGAAAGTATTGATACTGCTTGCCGAGCCATCGCCATTTGCACGCCTTACATTGTTAAGTGGCAGAGCTTTTGGATCTGAATAAGCTGTATCATGCGCTTGCCTGAAGGTTTTGCCATTGGCATCATAATCAACAGTAAAATTAATAAAGCCATTATTTTTGCCGATGGCAAGACCGTAATTGGCATCCAGGGTGATGGCTTTTCCATCAATTATGTCACCGTGCGGGTACTGGCCCATTGCAACAGCATTACGGCTGTTATAAGCAGGGTCATCATAACCTGATGCACCCACGTTAACACTTAACTGATTGATGTTTTTCTTTAAAATAATATTGATAACACCGGCTATTGCATCCGAGCCGTATTGGGCCGAAGCACCATCACGCAAAATTTCGATCCTGTCAATAGAAGAAACAGGTATGGAGCTCAAATCAACACCCGAGTTGCCACGGCCCCGCGTACCAAACACAGAAACAAATGCGGTTGAATGCCTGCGTTTACCGTTGATAAGCACCAGGGTTTGGTCAGGGCCAAGTCCTCTTAATGTACCCAATTCAACGTGGTCGGCGCCGTCAGAACCCGATTGTTTGTTGTAATTGAATGAGGGTGCTGCATAATTCAAAATGTCGGTTAGGTCCAATCGGCCTGTAACCGCGGCATTTTTTGCAACGTTCACCACATCTACAGGTACAGGAGTTTCCAGTTTTACCCTGCCTGCAGAGCGTGTTCCAACTAAAACCACTTCGTTAAGTTGGCTCACATCGTTTTCAAGTAATATGGTTAAACTGGTTTGACCGGATACAGGAACCTCTATTTTTTTATACCCAGTGTATTTGATCAACAAAACACTACCTGGCGAAGCAGAAATAGAGAATTGGCCATTAGCATCGGTAGTAGTACCCTGTGTGGTCCCTTTTACGATGACGGTTACGCCAATTAGTTTTTCTTTGGTTGCAGCATCGCTGACTGTGCCTTTTACATTTATGTTTTGCGCAAATACTAATTTGCTGCTACATAAAAGAATGGTAAGGAATAAGAGTAAATGTTTCTTCATAAATAATAGTTTGGGTTAAACACATATTGGATTAATTTCAATGTAATTTACTATTTATTGTGTAATCCACCAAAAAAGCCAATTATTATTTGGAAAATCACAATATGTTTTTCCAATGATGATCATATTTTTTATTTGAGCAAGATTCTTTGAGACCTGAATATTTTATTCGTCAATTAAATTCCTCATTTTTATATATACTTTTAATTAAGCAATTACAGTACACACTAAAAATCCAACCTATGAAAAAAGCTTTACTGTTTTTAATGCTATTAAGCGGAAGCCTTGCAGGTTTTGCACAAACTCCCGTTGCTACTGCGAAACCAGACACTGCAAAAGTCTGGACCATACATGGCCAAAACACTTTCCTGATCAACCAAAGTTCCTTTTCGCATTGGGCGGCAGGAGGAGCCGATGCAATTGCGCTTAATGTGGTTTTAGATTACGACTTTGATTACAAAAAAAACAAATGGAGCTGGGACAATAAAGTAATAATTGGATATGGCCTGGCTAAGCAAAACGAAGGGGGCTGGCAAAAAAAATGACGACAGGATAATTTTGAACAGCTTATTAGGTTACAAAGCTGCACAATATTGGTTGTATACATTTTATGCCAACTTCCAGACACAGTTTACCGACGGATACAACTACACTGCCAATGGACGCACACTGATATCGGCGCCCTTCGCACCGGCTTACCTTACTTTTGGGCCTGGGTTTGCTTATAAAAGATCGGATAACTTAAGGGTGAATATTTCTCCATTTGCAGCCCGCATTACCATGGTGCAAAATGATTCACTTTCTAATGCAGGTGCTTTTGGTGTAACACCAGGCAGTAAGAGCCTGTTTCAATTTGGTGCCTCGCTTGATGCTTATTATAAAGTGAATATAGCTCCTAATATTGCCTTCGAGAATATCTTGAAACTATTTTCCAACTACCTGAAACAGGCGGGGAATATTTATGCCGATTATGCCGGCAATATTTTTATGAAGGTAAATAAGTTGGTAACCGTAAATGTCGGGGTTGAATTGATCTCTGACCCGAATGCCAAAGTTCCTGTCCAGAATAATGGAGTAACAGAATATCATTCATTACTGCAGGTGAAACAGATATTTGGTGCAGGATTGACGTATAAGTTTTAGCCAGTATAAATATTTATACCGGTTTAATGGCGTAAGCAGGTTTTTGTTTTAGCCTGCTTATGATCATTTCGGCAACAATAAGGTTAGGGATCCAGCACAGCCAGGATATAACACGGTAGGCTGTGATAAAATCAATATGCATAACGGCCTGTGAAAATGGCAGGTAGACGCGTAAAGTAACCGCTGTAAAAGTGAGGGCATAATTGCGTATCATCCAATTCTCATGCTGTTTGATCTGCTTTTTAAGGATACTGGTATAGGCTTTTATAATGGTGAAAAACCATGCGAGCGCCAGTGTGCCGAAGCCTAAAACCGAAGCAATCCCCCCAGAAGCAAATAAGGCGATATAAAAACCGGCCACACTGCTTATCATCACAGCAATAACGTAAATTTTCCCTATCATGCGGTGCGTATTCAAGTACCGGTCACGTAATCTTTTGCTAAACTGTGTCCAGCCGGTCAGCATTGCAATGCCGCCAAATGTGATATGAATATAAAATGCTGTATGCCATACAACATTCTCCAATAACTCTTTTGTTTTGCCCGAAAACAAGCCCTTGCCATGCATATCCACCAGGTAATAGGTTAACGGATATAAGCCTATCGCGATAGCAAAAAAAGCAAAAGGTATCCAGGGTAAATTTTTAAGCTTCATATATTTTAGGTTTTAGAAGATCAATGCGGTATGGGAATTAGACGATAAGGATTTTGAAAATGTTACAGGGCGCAGAATTTGGTTTTGAAATAAAGAAGGCTTATAAAACGAGGATATATTTATATCCTTAACTTTTGGAAGTTTTTACGGATGCCGTTTGCCAGGCAGTGGTGATGGCATCTGTCAGCATATCCAGTCGTACTTTAGTGAGTTCAACAAAAGTGGCCCCCTTTAATCCCCATTTATTAGGAACAGGGTAAAATATAGCTGGATCAAAAGTATTAAACACCGACTGATCAATGAGCGATAATTTAACCATCATACGTTGTTCAACTGGCCAAAGCGTGGCAAAGGTTCTTTTGCCTTTGATCTTGAATGCCGGACGGCCAAAGTGATCATACTCCTCTGTATCTGGTAGGGATAATGCAATTTGCCGGGCAGTTTCAAGACTGATCATGCTATAAAAATAACCAGTATTTTATTAACGACTGTAGTTAGGCTTAAAATAATGAGTGCTAAGCAAAGCGTTTCACCACTTCAATAAGGGTATCAATATTGAAGGGTTTCTCTATGTATGCATCGGCGCCACATTCAGCTGCGATGGTTTCAATCAGCGGCATGGCCGATATTAATATAACAGGGATGCTTTTGGTAGCATCATCACTTTTAAGTTTACGGCAAAGCAAGCTGCCCCTTGTATTAGATAATATTTCATCCATCAGCACCAGATCGGGCTGTATGATATCAAGCGAGTTCAATACGGTGCCATCCAAACTGGGGATAACCTCGTGCCCGTCGTATTTTAAAATGTAATCCAGTAACTCTGTTATGTCAAGATTATCCTCAATAACTAAGATTTTCAAAAGGAAATTTATTTGTAGTTAAATTATTATATTAGGACAAAAATAAAAACATTTTCGACATTATATTGTACACACTTTTATTTATTTTGATTCCTTTTTGGAACCTGGCAATTTTGGTCGAAAACTGCCCCTGTTGCATGCTTGGTAAAATCTGCCGATATTGGCGGTCATATCACCAATAAGCCAATTTTAATATGATGCCGGAAGCAGCGAATGGAAATGTAAGCACAACACTAACGGGTGGAATATGCACCATCAGTTTTTATCATCCGGCACAAAACTCATTACCGGCGCAGTTATTAAGCCAGCTCACATCCGAAATAGAAAAAGCCGGGGGTGACTCATCCACAAGGGTGATCGTATTAAAAAGCGAAGGCGAACGTACATTTTGCGCAGGCGCCAGCTTTGACGAGTTGCTGCAGATAAAAGATAAAGAGGCAGGCGCCGAATTCTTCTCCGGTTTCTCAAGGGTGATCAATACCTGCCGCAAATCACCCAAGATCATTATTGCCCGCATCCAGGGAAAAGCTGTTGGTGGCGGTGTTGGGCTTGCTGCCGGGGCCGATTATTGCCTCGCTACCGAAGCTGCATCCATCAAACTAAGCGAACTGGCTATTGGTATAGGCCCATTTGTGATCTCGCCTGCTGTGATCCGTAAAATAGGGCTGCCCGCATTTTCGCAGCTCACCATCCGTGCAAGTGATTTTCAAACCGCGGCCTGGGCAAAAGAGAAAGGACTTTATAACGAGGTTTATGCCGATATCAGCAGTATGGACGCGGCATTGGATACCCTTACCCAAAAACTGGCTTCTTATCACCCCGAAGCGCTCTCCGGCTTAAAACAAATACTCTGGGAAGGGACTGAAGATTGGGACGAACTGCTCGCCGAACGCGCGGCCATCAGCGGCGAACTGGTGCTGTCAGAATTTACACAACACGCGTTGAGAGGTTTTTTGGGTGGGAAAAGGTGATTTCTTATTAGCTCTCGTACTAAACCCACCCCTCTATTTCATTCAAACTATTATTTGATATAATATCCTCATTTAGTATTATCTTTATTGGTACCGATCATCATATTGATATAACACCTCTGGTCATTCCACTATGACCTTAATACTCAATCTGTTTTGAATGGATCATCCGCAAAAAAATAGAACAGTCATAATAATCAGCCTAATCACAATTGCTGCAAGTGTCGTTGTAATGTTGGGCTGGATATTTAATATCCAGGCTTTGAAGCAAATAGTACCAGGTTTTGTCTCCATGGTATTTAATACCGCATTTTGCTTTGTTTTATTCGCGGGAGCGTTATTGTTAACTCAATATAAAACAGGTAAATATCAAACAATTCTCTTTGCTCTGTTATCTCTCATTTGCACCATTATAGGGTTAGTTACCTTGTTACAGTTCCTCTTTCATTTTAACAGCGGCCTCGACCAACTATTTGTAAAAGACCCCGAAACGGTATCACCTGCACATCTGTTTCCTGGTCGTATGGCGTTTAACGCTGCTATGAATATCTTTTTATTTGGGTTGGGGCTTTTAATGCTTACTGTCAAAAGCAGGTTATTTACTGTATTAGCCCAGTATTTGTTTCATGTGGTTACCATCCTTACATCGGTGGCTTTAATAGGCTACATGTATGGGGTATCATTATTTTACTCCTTTTTTTATGTGAGTTCAATGGCTACGCATACCGCTGTGATCTTTTTTATTTTATCAATAGCAGCCACTCTTTTAAATCCTTCTATTGGTATCACCAGGATGTTTACGGGTAAAGAGATCGGCAATCAAATGGGTAAAAGACTGTTTATATTGATGCTTATACCGATTATCATATTCGGATTATTGAGAGTACAAACCCAGCACTATGGACTGTTTTCGTTAGAAGTAGGGATTTCGCTTCTTGCTCTTTCGGTCTTATTGGCAAGCCTGTTACTTATATGGGATACTGCTAAGCGGTTGAATAAGATAGACGCACAGCGGTCTGAAGCGGAGGCCGAAATTAAATCGATTAACGCTGACCTGGAGAAAATGGTGGAAGAACGAACCAGAGCGTACCAGAAAAGTGAGGAGAAATACCACTCATTGATTGAGCATGCATCTGATGCTATTTATGTAGTGGATTTTAAGGGGAATTTTATAGACGTAAATGCCAGCATGTGTAAAATGACGGGCTATACGCATGATGAACTGCTTCAATTAAACGTGGAGAATATTATTGATCCCGAAGAGTTAAAAGTTGACCCGGTTAAACATGGTCCCCGTAAACCCGAAGAATATGTAGTGCGCGAGCGACGGCTTTTACGAAAAGATGGTTCGGTTTTTATCGCAGAAATTAATGTAAAAATGTTCCAGGATGAACGGATACTGGTTATAGCCCGGGATGTTACCAGCCGGAAGAAAATGGAAGCAGAGCTGAGGGACGCTGAACTAAAGTTCAGGACCATTGCCGACAAATCAATGGTTGGCGTTTACATATTTCAGCAAGGGAAATTTGTATACGTGAACCCAAGGTTTGCTGAAGTTTTTGGTTACGAACCCAATGATTTGATAGGTATTTACCCATTAGAAATTATAATACATCAAAGTTACCGTGCCACTGTAAAGGAGAATGTCAGGAAACGTATGGAAGAGGAGGTAGGGAGCATTCATTATGAAGCAAGGGGGCTCAAAAAAAACGGTAGTGCCAACTGGGTGGAGTTTTATGGAAATAGGGTGTTGATTGCCGGTGAACCAACCATTATAGGCACCATGCTCGATATCACTGAGCGTAAAGAAGCTGAGGATGAATTACGATCATCCGAGCTAAAATATAAATTGCTTTTTGAAAGCAATCCCTCCCCCTTATGGATGATAGCGAAGGATGACCTGACCATTATTGCTGCAAATGATGCCGCATCTGATCTTTACGGGTATACCAAGGATGAACTTTTGAATAACAGTGTTAAGATATTCAGGCCACAAGAGGATCTGGATAAGCAATTAGAAAGCTATCAGAGGGACTTGCATAGTTCAACAGACATGGGTGTTATAAGGCACCTTAAAAAAGATGGCACCATTATGTTTGTTCAGATATTTGCTCATGATATTGTTTTCGATGGCCGACCGGTAAGGCTTTCATTAACCAACGATGTTACAGAAAAGTTGAAGGCAGAAGAGCTGCTCCAAAAATCTGAGGCTAACCTGCAAGCCATCTTAAAAACAACCGATACTGCTTATGCGCTATTTGATAAGGATCTGAAAGTATTGGAATTTAACCAAAAGGCTATTCAATTTGTTAAAGAACAATATGATCATGTTGTTGAAAAAGGCGATCGGCTCAATGACTATTTCCCACCGGATAGGTTTCCGGAGTTTATCAGCCTTGCCAAAGGTGTGCTGAGCGGAAGCAACATTAGCTATGAAGTTGATTACCCACAGCCTAATGGATCTGCATTTTGGTTTTATGTAAGACTGTTCCCAATAACGAATGATAATAAAGAGATATTAGGTATAATGATGGCATTGAATGATATTACTGAAAGAAAAAATGCGGAACAGGATCTGAAAAACGCGTATGGGCGCATACAAAGCCATATCAACAGTATAAAAGGGATGGCGTGGAAACAGTCGCACCTGATGCGTAGCCCTTTAGCCAATTTAAAAGCATTGGCCCAAATGCTTAAAGACGACTCCACTGACACACAGGTGCTGGATCATTTTCAAACCGAATTGGACAGACTGGATGCCATCATCCATGAAATGGCAGAGGATGCATCGGATAACGATATTGGCGACTAACTATTTAAAGTTGATCTGTTACCAATTCAAAATCCTTCAACCCTAAAAATTTGGTATAACGCTTTGCTGCTGACGTAATGGCTGCATGATTTGCTTTACTTAATTTGACGAATAGGGAGATCCCGATCAGTGCCTTGTTTTTTCTGAACCCGCGTTTCCATGTGCCAACAACCCGGCCGTTAACGATGATGGTATTATTGAAAATTGTACCACGCGGATCAGTTTTATCGATATCGGTTAATTCGATCGCCGCGCTGCGGTCTTTATAACTGACAATGTATTCGTCATAATTTGGCAGTAAAAAAGCCGTGCTGCTTTTGGTTGATGTTTGTGATCGTTCGGCAAACCAATAAGTACTGCCCTCAAAAACCTGGCTTGCCAGTTGGGCTTTGATCATTTCGAGCCCAGCTTTGGCGTCGGTTACTGTGAGCCCGCTCCACCATGCATAATCCTGTAGCGTAGCCGGGCCGTGGGCCATAAAATATCGTTTGGCCAAAGTAGCCAGTGCTTCATCCCGGTTGATGGTTTTAGTTTTGGGTACACGTTCTTCCAGTAAGCTGTAAGTGAATTGTTTTCCCTGCCTGCCTCCGCTGCATACAAGGCCGATAAGCTCCATTTGCATCATAATATGGATGAAACGTTGCTCGTCTGTATTGACGCCTGCTTTTTGCAGCACATCCCCCAAATCAGTACGTGCCAGCTGTTTGCCTCCGCTTAATGCTTTTATCAGGGCTTTCTCGCTCTTTAGGAATACATCTTTATCCAAACTTAACTGCCGGTGCCTTGTGCCTGCGATGGCTTGAACACGCGGAGCCGTCAGCTCCAGCATCCACCGGATATCCTGCGGCGAAACAAAATGCCAGGTGGGCCGCATTACATGAGTGCGGATAATATCGCCATCAGTAAAAGCCTTTTCGATAATGGTTTGTGAGGCACCCTGTAGCCGCTGGCCAATAGCCCATGCAGCACCTGCATAATCCTGTGCCTGTATGGCTCCCATATAGTGCACTACATCAGCAGGATTTTTAAAAACAGGGTTAGAGAGGTATTGATTTTGAAGCCGCAACTGAGGGATATTAAACCCGGTCATTTACACTTCTTCATATATTCTAAGCCTGTTTTGCGTATGGCGCATTTCCTCCTGTATGGCTTCAATCCTTTGCAACAGGTAGGTGATGGCTTCAATGCCGGCAACATTTATCTCCAGCTCGTTATGCAGCCTGATCATCCTTTCCAGCTTTTGCAATTCAGCTTCGGGGATAAAGGTGGTATCATCCACTATCGTGATTTCCACCAGCCCTGCCTCATTCAGCGAACTGATAAAGGTGTACTCAACCTGGTGCCAGATACAAAAATCACTTGCAGCTATTAAACCTGTTGTTGTCATAATTATTAATTTCTAATTCCTAAACTTAAACCATATTCTTGCCTGCTTGCAGGCACACTCACCACTCACCACTCACCACTCACCTTTTCGCTTCCAGCTAATTCCTTGAACAATTCTTTTTGCTTATCTGTCAAATGGGTTGGCATTTGTATATCATAGGTTGCATACAGGTCGCCAAACTCACCGGCTTTTTTATAAACCGGAAAGCCCTTGCCCTTTAACTTTACTTTCATACCGTTTGGTGTTTCGGCCTGCACTTTTATTTTTACTTTGCCTGTCAGCGTGTTGATGGTTACTTCGCCGCCCAGTACAGCTGTATAAAGATTTAGCTTTATTGTGCTGTAG
>JABDFM010000068.1 GCA_013286565.1 Bacteroidota bacterium | reverse complement strand
GGTGGCAATAACGCGCCCTGGATGCCTATAGTTGGCGTGGTGAAGGACTTTAAGACCAATTCCTTACGTGATGCGGTGAAACCCATCGTGATCTCGCCTCACAAATCACTGGGCCAGGAAGTAGCCATAAAAATAGAAACCAAAAATCTTGCAAAAACAGTGGCCACTCTGCAAAAAATGTGGGAAAACACCTATCCAGAATACGCTTATAATGGCTTTTTCCTGGATGAGAATATCGCTCAATTTTATAAACAGGAAAACCAGATGGCCCTCATCTACAAAATATTTGCGGGCATAGCCGTCTTTATCTCGTGCCTGGGCTTATATGGCCTGGTATCTTTCATGGTAGTGCAAAGGACCAAGGAGGTTGGGGTGCGCAAGGTGCTGGGCGCGTCAGTAGCCAGTATTGTTTACCTGTTCTCAAAAGAGTTTATCATACTGATAGCCATATCTTTTGTGATTGCTGTTCCGCTTTCGTGGTATATGATGATGGGTTGGCTGCAAGGCTTTGTTTATCGTATCCCTATAAGTATAGATGTGTTTTTAATGGCTGTAACAACGTCAATATTATTAGCCTGGTTTACTGTAGGTTATAAGGCAATTAAGGCATCGCTGGCAAATCCGGTAAAGAGTTTAAGGAGCGAGTAGGTGAGTGGGCAGTTATAAGTAAGCAGTTAGCAGTTTTAGAAAATCAGAACTGCCAAGTGCTTACTTATAACTGCAAACTTTTTCAAAAGACTGTATCATAACCGTACGCACCCTGTTACATAAGCGAACAGTATCTAAAACCCAATCGTGTATAACTATCTGATAAATAATATATTACAACTTTGGTATATTATTCATTGCTTATGCAGAAATGAATTACTATTATTATTCGATAATCAATAATTCATTTAAACCAGTAATTCAATATTTAAACAAATGCTATCATTACAACACGTATCAAAATATTACCAGGTAGGCGGAAATAAAAATTTTGTACTAAACGACATCAGCCTTGAAGTTGATGAAGGCGAGTTTGTTTCTATCATGGGGCCTTCAGGTTCGGGCAAATCAACTTTGCTGAATGTGATCGGGATGCTCGATGATCCATCCGAAGGTTATCATTACTTTGTTGGCCAGGCCGTACATCAGCTTAAAGAGAAACAACGATCAGCTTTATATAAACAATATATCGGCTTTGTTTTCCAGGCTTATCATTTGATTGACGAACTGACTGTTTATGAAAATATTGAAACCCCGTTGATCTACCAGGACTATAAAAGTGGGGAGCGTAAGGCAATGGTATCCGATATGCTCGATAGGTTCCAGATCGTTGGTAAAAAAGACCTATTCCCGGCCCAGTTATCGGGAGGTCAGCAGCAATTGGTGGGTATAGCCCGTGCGTTAATAGGTAAACCCAAACTGATACTGGCTGACGAACCCACCGGTAACCTGAACTCTAAACAAGGGGAAGAAATAATGGCGCTATTTAGAAAATTGAATAAAGAGGATGGTGTAACTATCATCCAGGTAACACACTCTGAAAAAAATGCAGAATACGGTACAAGGATCATTAACCTTTTAGATGGTAAAATTGATTCTTCGAGAAAATTCTGAACGATAAATAACACAAAAAATGCGATTTAGTAGATATATTTTAACATTCCTTTTTTTTGCAGGCGCTGCTTTGGCGCATGCACAACAAACCCACGGTGATACCTTAACCTTGCAACAATGTTTGGATATTGCAGTGAAAAACAATTTACAGGTAAAACAAAGTGACCTTACTGCCCAATCTGCCCATATTGATGTGCTGCAGGCAAAAGAGAACTTATTGCCTTCTATAAATGGATCAATTGGGCGCACACTTAGCCAGGGCCATTATTTAAACACTGTTACCGGTGGTTATGCCAATCAATCCCAAACCCAGGATAGTTATAGTTTGACAGGTGGTATGACCTTGTTTAACGGGCTCGCATTACAAAATGCGATAAAATCAGCATCGCTGGCTTACCAAGCCGGTAAAATGGATTTTCAGGCAGCAAAGGATGTAGTTACTGTTAATATTATAACGGGGTATTTAGCCATATTGGATAATGAGGAAGTATTAGCCACAACTAAAAGCCAGTTTGCTGTTCAAAAAGAAACGGTTGACCGGTTAGAGATACTGGAGAAGCAGGGAGCAAACAAAGCAGCATCAGATATTTATGATCAAAGGGGACAGCTTGCAAGCAACCAGGTTGCCTTGGTTAACGCGCAGAATTCATTAGATGCGGCTAAGCTTAGCCTGTTCCAGACAATGAATATCCCTTATAAACAAGGTTCCGAGTTTCAGCCACTAAACGCGGAAGACCTGTCAGGGAACTATGGATTAAGCGCCGACCAAATTTATCAAACTGCCCTACAGCAATTTGCAACTGTAAAGGCTGCGACTTTAAGGCGGGAAAGCTCTGAAAAGAACGTTAAATCGGTTAAAGGCTACTTATGGCCTCAACTAACGCTTAATAGCGGAATATCTACCACTTATTCCAGCACCGCGCAAAGAGCAATACCTGGGGATACTACCGGCGCAACGCAAAATATTAGCTACGGTGACCAGTTTAAAAACAATTATGGTACTTACATTGGGTTAGGGCTCAATATCCCCATCTTCACGAATCGTTATAGGTATAATAATGTATCAAAGGCAAAACTTACTTTACTGGCCAATCAGAACGTAGAGGATAATGTCAAGATCGTATTAAAACAAAATATTGAGCAGGCTTACTATAATATGACCGCTGCTTATAAAAAGTACCAGGCAATATCTGAACAGGTAAAAATATATACCGAAAGTTTTCGCATATATAAGCTTCGTTTTGATTCGGGAGTGATCACTTCTGTTGATTTTATCATTGCAAAAAACAACCTTGATGCAGCTAATCTGAACCTGATAAGCGCCAGGTATGACTATTTTATCGATAGTAAGATATTAGATTACTACCAGGGTAAATTATCATTTTAATAATGATATATTAATTTGCTATTGTTAAATATTTTCTGAGATTTATACCAGCAAAACGTTTCATATCCGGTTAATACTTATCGCCGTTTCTGTAAGTATTAGCCGGATATCCCCATAAAGATCCAATCATATTTTTAGTAATTGAATTCCCCGCGTTTCAGCTTCCCGTACATACTGTTTAAGTTATAGCTCACTTTTCCTGAAGATTTTCAATTTTTAGCAATTATCTGGTTGTCAATTATTTATTGAAATAAGTGTTATTTTAATATTATAATTTGTTAGGATATTTGCTGGTTTAGTATTATACTTATTGTATAAATTACACTATATTTAAGGGCCAATTAAAACCGATGTTTAAAAAAGCCTTTACATTATTCAGCGTTGTCCTTTCGCTGCTTTGCATCAATGGGTATGCGCAAAATTTAGCGGGGGACAGCGGCGTATTTAAAATACGTTTAAACCAGGTAGGGTTTTATCCTAATGCACCCAAAGTAGCTATCATACTAAACGGTAATGATGGCGATTTTTTTATTCAAACAACAGACAAGAAAATTGTATTCAAAGGCACCCTAAAAAAATCTGCACAGCCTGATCTTGGCGGGAATTATGCCCGTACAGCAGATTTTTCGTCTTTTCAGAAACCCGGAACATATATATTAAATATACCCGGTGTAGGAGACTCCTATCAATTTATTATTTCTAATTCTGTTCACCGTAAAGTTGCTGATGCAACCATCAAGGCTTTTTATTACATACGTGCCTCAATACCCATACAGGAAAAATACGCAGGCAAATGGCAAAGAGCTGGAGGACACCCGGATACCCATGTGTTGATCCATGCTTCGGCAGCAACTGCTAAACGACCTGAGGGAACCATTATTTCTTCGCCACGCGGCTGGTATGATGCCGGGGACTATAACAAGTATATCGTTAACAGCGGCATTTCAACCTATACTTTGTTGAGTCTTTATGAGGATTTCCCTGACTATATGAAAACCGTGAAGCTGAACATCCCTGAAAGCGGTAATGGATTGCCGGATCTGTTAAATGAAACATTATGGAACCTGCGCTGGATGCTGACCATGCAAGACCCTAATGACGGGGGAGTATATCACAAATTGACCAACGCCGAATTTGATAAAATGATAATGCCCGACCAAGCTACTACACCCCGCTATGTGGTGCAGAAAAGCACCGCCGCCACACTTGATTTTGCGGCGGTAATGGCACAGGCCAGCAGGATATTCAAACAATTCCCGCAACAGCTACCCGGGTTGGCTGATTCATGCCTTAAGGCGGCAATCAACGCGTGGCAATGGGCGCAAAAAAATCCGCAGGTTATTTATGACCAAACCGGGATGAATCAGAAATTTAGTCCAAAAGTGAATACGGGCGAGTATGGCGATAGAAATGTAAGCGACGAATTTATATGGGCGGCCTCAGAGCTTTTTGTCACCACCAAAAAAATTAAATATACAACCGAGGTAAACCTGGTGCCAGATGATCGTATGCCCTTGCCTTCATGGAACCAGGTACGCATGCTGGGTTATTATTCAATCCTTCTTAACCGCGATCTATTGGCTAATACCGGTTTTAAAGAGACCCTAAAGCTTAAACAAAACTTTTTGGCTTTTGCTGACGATTTGATCAAAGGCACTGATGAAACTGCCTATAAAACTGTCATCCAAAAAAATAAGTCTAATTTTATATGGGGGAGTAATGCGGTAGCGGCTAACCAGGGTATGGCATTGGTGCAGGCATACAAACTAACGCATGATAAAAAGTATCTTAAATACGCTTTGGCTAATCTGGATTATATTTTAGGTAGAAATGGTACAGGTTACTCTTATATAACAGGCTACGGAAGCAGACCAACCATGCACCCGCATCATCGCCCTTCGGTTGCTGATAGTATTGTTGAACCCGTACCGGGATTAATGGCAGGAGGGCCAAATCCGGGTATGCAGGATCATATTAAAGTGCCATCCATAGTACCGGATGAGGCTTATATTGATGACGACAGGGCATATGCGGTAAACGAAATAGCCATCAACTGGAATGCGCCAATGGCATACCTTGCAAATGCTTTGGAAGCTTTACAAACTCAACTAACCAATTAATATACAATTGAATAAACCATTTTAATTAAATTAAAACCTTAACTCATGAAACGTATTTCTATACTCATTATCAGCTTACTTTTCTTTGCTGTTTCTGGGGTGATGGCCCAATCGCACAAACCTGCGCAAGCCAGCGAACTCGACAAAAAAGTAGACGCCCTGATCGCCAAAATGACGCTGGAAGAAAAGGTAGGACAGATGACAGAAGTTACATTGGACGTAGTAACAAAAACCAATGCAAGCCCGCACCAACTGGATGCCGATAAATTAAAGGACGCCATCATGAAATACCATGTGGGTTCCATTTTAAATGTGAGCGGGCCTGCTTACGACCGTAATCACTGGCATGATGTAATATCATCCATTCAACAAGCCGCCAGCGAAGACAGGCTGAAGATCCCGGTTATATATGGTATAGATGCCATCCACGGCGTTACTTATACTTTGGGCAGCACATTGTTCCCACAGGAAATTGCGATGGCTGCAACCTTTAATACCGATATTGTGCACCAGGCAGGGGAGATCACCGCTTATGAAACAAGGGCAAGTTATATCCCGTGGAATTACTCACCGGTTTTGGATCTGGGTAAATCACCACTGTGGCCGCGCATTTATGAAACTTTTGGCGAAGACCCTTACCTCGTGAAAACTATGGGCGCATCTATCATTAAAGGCTACCAGGGCAATGATGTGGGCGATAAATACCATGTTGCCGCCTGTATGAAACATTATCTGGGCTACAGCTATCCGCTAAGCGGAAAAGACCGCACCCCAGCATGGATACCTGACCGTTACATGCGCGAATATTTTTTACCCTCATTTGCCGAAGCGGTAAAAGCAGGTGCTAAAACAATAATGATCAACTCGGGCGAGATCAATGGGGTGCCTATCCACGCCAGTAAATATATGCTGACGGATGTGTTGCGCGGCGAACTCCATTTTGACGGTATAGCTGTATCCGACTGGAGGGATATCGAATACCTGCATGATCGTCACCATATTGCCGCCACGCAAAAGGACGCGGTGATGATCGCTGTAAACGCCGGTGTTGATATGAGCATGGTGCCTTTAGACTATTCCTTCTATACCTATTTGATTGAATTGGTGAATGAAGGTAAGGTGCCAATGAGTCGTATCAACGAAGCGGTTCATCGCATATTAAAAGTTAAATATGAATTGGGTTTGTTTGAACGCCCTGTCGGCAATCCTGACGATTACCCTAAATTTGGTTCAGAAGAATTCCGCAAGGTAAGTTTACAGGCTGCTACCGAAGCGATCACCCTGTTGAAGAATAACAACAATGTATTGCCGCTAAAAAAGAACATTAAAGTATTGGTGACAGGGCCTACTGCCAACACCATGCGTTCATTAGATGGTGGCTGGAGCTATACCTGGCAAGGCGATCTGTCTGATAAACTGGCTACAGGTAAAAACACCATCCTTAAAGCTATACAGCAAAAAATAGGCAATGATAATGTTATTTATCAGCCGGGCGCATCATTTGACAAATTGCAGAATTTAGATGATGCAGTAGCAGCGGCGAAAAATGCAGATGCCATTGTGCTTTGCTTGGGTGAGCTATCTTATACCGAAAACGTTGGTAATATTGATGACCTGAGCCTGCCAGCAGCGCAAACGCAACTGGCCCTTGAACTGGCTAAAACAGGCAAGCCAATTATCCTGGTACTTGCTGAAGGCCGCCCCAGGGTGGTGACTGAAGCAGAGAGTCACTCGGCTGCCACTTTAATGACATATCTTTCTGGTAATGAAGGCGGCGATGCACTGGCAAATATTCTTTTCGGCGATGCTAACCCTTCAGGAAGATTATCGGTCACTTATCCGAAATATCCTAACTCGCTGAATAATTATTATCGCAAAAACCTCGAGAACGGTAACCCAGATGATAGCCATGGTTATAACCCGCTGTATGAATTTGGATTTGGCTTAAGCTACACTACTTTCAGCTACAGTAATTTGCAATTGAGTAAACCCGATCTGAAAGATGGTGAAACTTTAACTGTTTCTGTCGATGTTAAAAATACCGGGCAGTTGGAAGGTAAAGAATCGGTTTTATTATATACAAGCCAGCTTTATGCCAGTATTTCACCCGATTTTAAACGCTTAAGGGCTTATGATAAGATCGATCTAAAACCCGGTGAAACCAAAACGGTTACTTTCAAATTAACGCCCAAAGACCTGGCATTTGTGAACGATTTAAATAAAACCGTTACAGAAGCGGGCGATTTTAAACTGATGATAGGCGACGAAACGGTTGGCTTTAAATATATCAGTAATACTGTGCCATCAAGGACGGGTAAGTTGTAAAAGATTGTCTGAACCATGATTTTTGAGATTTATGGATTCTCAGGATTACTAAACCCTGAAATCATGTTGATCTTTTAATCCTAAAAATCATGGTTCATACAATTACCAGAATAAATGTTAAATAAACATTTTATTTTCCGTTCCCGTGATTTATATTTGTATATGCTTTAGGGCATACCAATTTATAATCTAAGATCGCGAAGAATGAAAAGAGCATTGTGGCTATGTGGTATTAGCACCCTAATTTTATTATCCTGTTCAAAAAGTGGTGGTTCTAATGTAGTGCCGCCTCCAACAAAGACCTATACACCTCCCGTTGTTTCCTCCACCTTTGCCAAGGGTGCGGATATCAGTTGGGTTACACAGATGGAATCCTCCGGTGTGAAGTTTTACGATAAAACAGGAGCCCAGCAAGACTTATTTGCTTTGATGAAAAGCCTTGGCATGAATTCTATCCGGCTAAGGGCCTGGGTTAATCCGTCAGATGGATGGTGCAATACAGCCGACCTGGTAGCTAAAGCGATAAGAGCAAAAAATGCAGGGATGAAGATCATTATCGATTTTCATTATAGCGATATTTGGGCCGATCCGGGACATCAAACCAAACCTGCAGCATGGGTTGGTCTTACCTTCCCAAACCTGGTAACGACAATGCATGACTATACCGTCAGCGTAATGAACACGCTAAAAACCAACGGTATAACCCCTGATTGGGTACAGGTTGGCAATGAAACTGATGATGGTATGCTTTGGGAAGATGGCAGGGCATCAACCAATATGGCAAATTTTGCGGCATTGGTTGAGGCCGGATACCAGGCAGTTAAATCGGTAAGCAGTACAACAAAAGTTATTGTGCACGTATCAAATGGCTTTAACAATAGCTTATTCCGCTATATGTTTGATGGTTTAAAAACAAATGGCGCGCAATGGGATATTATCGGAATGTCGTTATATCCATCAACCACCAATTATACAACGCTTGATGCGCAATGCCTGGCCAATATGAATGATATGGTTTCACGCTATGGCACACCTGTAATGGTGGTAGAGGTAGGTATGTCTGCATCAGACCCTACAAACAGCCGTGCTTTTTTAACTGACATTATCACGAAGGTAAACTCAGTTTCAGGTGGCAATGGATTGGGCGTTTTTTATTGGGAGCCGGAAGCTTACAACTGGCAGTCATACGGCCTGGGGGCTTTTGATAGCACAGGTAAACCAACCATCGCGCTGGATGCTTTTGGCAATTGATAACTTTTAAAGAATTGCCGTTACAAAGAACAGCAGGCACAGACAAAATGTAAATGCAAAGAAATACATAAAGCCCATACCAATCATTTTGGAGACCGTTCTGAAACGGCTGCGGTGATATACCAGTCTTAACGAACGATAGATATACCAGGCAATGTATATTACCTCCAAAAAAGTAAGCCAGCCGCTTACTACAGTCCAGCTTGCAGGGATTATCATTTGCAGCAATATAATAATGCCAAGAAACAGGAACAGGAAGCAATGAAAATGGAAAGAATAGATCATGTGTTCCACATAGAATTTTTTGTTCTTCCAGAAAGCAACTCTTAGTATCAGTGCAAACAAGGGGAGCAGCAAAAACATCATTTTTGGTGTGTTGTGCTTTAGGTCGTCCAGAAACGCATCCTGGGCACCGGGCCCATATTTTTCCCGGTACGAATAAACTTTTTTATTCCATTGCCTTTCGATAAAACCATCCTGTTTTTCTTCGGGTAGCTTGTTCTGTTTGGCTATATATTCCGAGTATGTGGAATCTGTACTCGTAGGGCGAAACCCTTTATGGGGCCCTATTTCGTCAGTTGAACTTGTAACCTTAACATGTCCTTTTTTATTATTAGCCTTGTCCTTATCTATATCTTTTTCTATTTCTTTTTTCGCTGCGTTAGGTATATAAGGATTGGCGGCTACTTGTTTTTTTGTTGAATCAAGGGCTTTTTCGACATTGGCCGGTTTAGTACCTGGTTTATTTACACTCACTATTTCGCGGCCACTCTGAAACAACAGTAGGAAATAAACAATACTGATGAAAATGTACATTTTTACCGGGTGCAGGTATTGAGCACGTCTGCCGGCCATATACTCGTTTGTCAATTTTCCCGGCTTGAAGAGAAGTGGCTGTAAAGTGTGAAAAAACAAGTGATCGAAATGAAAATAATCACTCACGGCATGGCTCATCATGTGGCCAAAATTTTCCTTAAGCTCCAGGTTCTCCTGGCCACAAACATGGCAGAATTTACCTTGTAAAGTGGCTCCGCAGTTTAGGCAATCATTTTCCTGGCGATAGTGTTTTTTCATCTGCTTTTTTAGATGTGTGCTATGGCGTGTTTAACTGCCGCGTTATGTTTATACCGGAATACAAATGGAAAAATAATAGCGATCACCAGGGCATACCCCGCAAAAGTAAGCCAGATGCCATGCCAGTTTTTGCTATGATCGGGTAGTGTAAAAAACTTATCGATGAGCACACCGCTTGTCAAACTCCCGAATAGGGCGCCAAAACCATTTACCATCATCATAAATAACCCCTGTGCGCTCGCCCTTATTTCGCGGGGTGTTAATGTTTCAACAAACAGCGAACCTGAAATGTTAAAGAAATCAAACGCCATACCATAAACGATGCACGATAAAATGATCATCCATAATCCGCCTGCGGGATCACCATAGGCAAAAAGTCCAAACCGCAACACCCAGGCCACCATACTGATCAGCATCACATATTTAATACCAAATTTGCGGAGAAAGAATGGGATGGCCAAGATGAAGAATGTTTCAGAAAATTGCGATATCGACATGATAATAGCCGGATATTTTACCCCGATGGAACCTTTATATATAGCTACATTTTTAAAATCCTGGATAAAGGTATCGCCGTAAGCATTGGTTAGTTGTAATGCCGCACCTAACAGTAGTGAGAAGGCGAAGAAAATTGCAAATTTTGGCGTTTTAAATAGCGCAAAAGCATTTAAGCCCAGCATATCTACAAATGACTTATTACCCGTCTTATGTAAAAGAGGAGGGCATTTAGGGAGACTGAATGAGTAAATACCCAGCGCCAAAGCAACTGCAGAGGCAATATAAAATTGGTTGGCAGATGTTTCATTATGCGTAAGGCTAACCACCCACAATGCCACAATAAACCCGACCGTACCCCATGTGCGAATTGGCGGGTACTCTTTTACAACATCTATATCATTTCTTTTCAGGGCGGAATAGGCGACCGTAATTGACAGCGATATGGTTGGCATATAAAAAGCCATATTCAGCAGCATTATCCAGAAAAATGTTGTCGGATTAGTAACGAGCGGTAAGGAGAATAGTACCGCAGCACCAAAAATATGCAGGATGCCGTATAGCTTTTCGGCATTTATCCATTTGTCTGCGATGATCCCGGTAAGGGCAGGCATAAATATCGCTGAGATACCCATGGTTGAGAAGATGATCCCAAACTGTGCGCCCGACCAATGTTTATTCTGAAACCAATAAGCCCCGATAGTGAGCAGCCAGGCCCCCCACACAAAATATTGCATAAAATTCATCAGTATTAAGCGGAACTTAATATTCATGGGGAGCTTTACCTGTTTAAATTTATCAGTTAAATATTAAAATCGAGGCTTAAAATAGTAAAAGGATTTTGTATTTCGAATTTCGAATGTGTGATTTCGGATTTATTAATTTCGAAATTGAAAATCCGAAACGGCGCAGCCCTCTTGAACACCATTGAAGATAAACAATAGTGAAAAATCCGATATCATCAAGACGCTTTTCTGCGGTTCAGTTCATCCCGTATTTTGGCTGCCTTTTCATAGGCTTCTTCCATTAAGGCCTCCTGTAGCTTGGTTTTCAGCTCATCCGTGCTTAGTGTAGCAAAGCCACTTGTTGCTGCGGTAACTGCTGTTTTCTCCTCAGTGGCGTCGCTCATATTTTCGAGGTAAACAAAATCGTTGCCTTCTATCACTATCCCGGCTGTTGAAAGGATAAATTCATAGGTGTAAATAGAGCAGTCAAACCTCACCGCCATCGCAATGGCATCAGAAGTACGGGCATCTATCTCGATCACTTTTTTACCATCCGAGCATATCAGCTTGGAATAAAATATGCCATCGACCAGGTTATAAATGATGATCTCCTGTATGGTGATATTGTAAGCCTGTGCAAAGTTTTTGAACAGGTCATGCGTAAGCGGCCTGCTGGGCGTCATCTTTTCTATTTCGATGGCTATAGCCTGGGCCTCAAAACTACCGATAATGATCGGTAGCCTGCGGCGTCCACTAACTTCGCCCAAAACAAGCGCGTACGCTCCAGATTGAGTTTGACTGTATGAAAGCCCGACTATATCCAGCTTAATTTTTTTCATGTTATTACCCATCACTGCGATACTTTATGCCGAAGCTTTATATTCTTTAACTGCTGCTATTAATTGCGGTACTACTTCAAAAGCGTCGCCAACGATGCCGTAATCAGCTACTTTGAAAAACGGCGCTTCCGGATCCTTATTGATCACCACGATAACCTTTGACGAACTTACACCTGCCAGGTGCTGGATGGCACCCGAAATACCTATTGCAATATACAAATTTGGACTGACAGCTATACCAGTTTGTCCAACATGTTCGCTATGTGGCCTCCATCCGGCATCAGAAACCGGTTTGGAGCATGCCGTTGCAGCGCCTAACAGGTCGGCCAGTTCTTCTATCATGCCCCAATTTTCAGGCCCTTTTAAACCACGACCGCCAGAAACTACTATCTCGGCATCAGGCAATGAAACTTTATCAGTTGAGCGGACGATCTCTTTGATCATCGCTTTAAAATCTGATTCTTTATTTTCGACAGTAAAATCTTCAACAGACCCGGCAGCGGCTTTCTCAACCACTTTATACGAGTTTGGTGTTAAAGCGATCACTTTATTTGCCGAGGTTAGTTCAACCGTAGCAAAGGCTTTGCCCGAAAAGGCGGTCTTTTTAACGGAGAATTTGTCGCCAGATATTTCAGGCAATGAAACCGCGCCATCAGCTACACCGGCTTCCAATTTTACACCAATACGAGGCGCCAAACCCCTGCCCGAAAATGAATTGGAAAGCACGACTATCGAAGCATTTTCTTTTTTTGCTGCTGCCGCGATAACCGACGCATAGGCCTGGTTAACAAAGTTTTTCAGTTTGGCATTGGATACATTCAGCACCTTATCGGCGCCGTATTTGCCAAGCGCGCTTAGCTGGTCGGCGTTTACATCACCGATTGAGATAGCAACAAGGCTGGTATTGGTTTGATCTGCAATTGCCCTGGCATAAGAAACCGCTTCAAAAATTGATTTTTTGAATTTGCCTTCAGCATTTTCTGTATATATTAAAACTGGCATATTTTTATCTGGATAGTAAGCTAATGATAAATACTTTATATAACACGTGCTTCGGTATGTAACAAGCCGATCAGTTTCGCGCTCTCATCTGCCGAAACCAATTTTACCTGTCCGCGTGGTGCAGGTGTCTCGTAACCGGTTATTTCTGATAATATTTTTACCTCAACCGCTTCAATTACATTAAGCGGCTTGGTACGCGCCGACATGATACCGCGCATGTTTGGTATTTTGGGTTCAGCAACGCCTTCGGCAGTTCCTGCTATAAAGGGTAATGGAATAACCAACACCTCTTTGCCACCCTCAATTTCGCGTTCTACCGTGCCCTTATCGCCATCAATATCCAGTTTTTTAATAATGGATACCGAAGGGATA
The DNA here is from genome assembly GCA_013286565.1 of Bacteroidota bacterium. Taxonomy (GTDB): domain Bacteria; phylum Bacteroidota; class Bacteroidia; order Sphingobacteriales; family Sphingobacteriaceae; genus Mucilaginibacter. Next base: position 2,424 of record JABDFM010000068.1, on the reverse strand, counting down.
TCTAAAAGTTCGCCCAGCATACCGGCAACCTTTGAGCCGTTGTAATCGATAGATTCGCGTCCGGTAAGTATCAGATCGAAAGCGTTTTGTCTGGCATATTGCGCCACCTGGCTGGCTACAAACCAGGCATCATGAGGTTTTGCATTTACCCGCACGGCATCATCGGCCCCTATGGCCAGCGCTTTGCGTATGGTTGCCTCGGTATTAACCTCGCCCACATTGATCACCGTTACTGTTCCTTTACCGCCTTCGGTGAGCTCGATAGCGCGGGCCAATGCGATCTCATCATAAGGGTTCAGGATAAACTGTACACCGTTTGTATTAAATTGGGTGTTGTTATCAGTAAAAGTTATTTTTGTCGTTGTATCAGGGACATTACTTATACATACAAGGATCTTCATCAGGCTGTTTGTTTTAATTGGTAATGGTTTTTGCGGTATATTGTTTTTTATCCATTTTGCACATGAACAAACCTTGTGGTTTCATGGAATTAGGATTTACAAATTTAGTTAAAAAAGAGAGAGTTTAAAATGCAGACTGGCCGATTAGAAAAGCTTTTGGAATTTTTGAAGAATGAACCGAACGATGAGTTTTTACAATATGCCCTGGCAACCGAGTATCTGCGTCTGAATGAAGCGGATAAGGCATTGGGATACTATGAAAACCTGGTGAACAATCATCCAAATTATGTAGGCACTTATTATCACCTGGGGAAATTATATGAAGCGTTGAACCGTAAACCGGACGCGATAAGCACCTACGAAAAAGGGATGGAGACCGCAAAAGCACAACGCGACAACCATGCTTTTTCTGAATTACAGGCAGTTTACCGGGAGGCAACCGGGTGGGATGAGGACGACTATTAATGTTCATTTGTTCACTGGTTCATTAGTTCATTGGTGGATGGCGGATAATCGAACAAATAAAAGAGCAGTAAGACCAATGAACTAATGAACCAGTGAGCCAATAAACCAAAATGAAGAAACGTCAACTTTTATTTTTGCGGGATGCTCTGATCTATACTTTTACTGCTTTTGGCGGGCCGCAGGCGCATATCGCTATGTTGCTGCGCGAATTTGTCGAAAAACGCCGCTATATTACCGAACAGGAGCTGATGGAACTGAATGCCTTGGCACAGGTATTACCTGGTCCGTCATCAACACAAACACTTGTTGGCATAGCCTGGAAAGTTGGTGGTTTAAGGTTGGCGATCATCACTTTTTTGATATGGATATTCCCTTCGGCTACCATTATGTGCATGGCGGCTATCAGCTATAAAATGTTTTTGACCCACAGCAAATTTACCGAGATACTGCGCTTTGTGCAGCCAATAGCAGTAGGAATTGTAGCTTATGCCACTTACACTTTTGCTGTTAAGTTTTTAAAGACCAGGGTTGCTACTATGCTGGCTATTGGGTCGTTAATAGCGACGCTCATATTGCAAACGGCTTATGCTTTCCCGATTTTGATACTGATAGGCGGCATTATTTCGTCAGCACTGGAAACACAGCCGCAGGAAAATGAGTTGCGGGTAAGCCTTTTCGCCAATGTTAACCCTAATAAAGTGGGTTATTTTAACGGTATTCTGCTTGCATTTGCCGCTTTGGGAGCTATCATCAACCAAACATCGCCTTTTAGCTTACCGATACGTTTGTTTGAAAACTTTTATCGTAACGGTCTGCTTATTTTTGGCGGGGGCCAGGTTTTAGTGCCCCTGATGTACACCGAGTTTGTGGAGGTGAAGCATTACCTCACCAACTCCGAGTTTTTATCGGGATTTGCCATGCAGCAGGCATTGCCAGGCCCTACATTTTCCTTTACCTCGTTTGTAGGTACCATTACCATGGGTAATAAAGGTTATAATATTGGGGGCCAAATTGTAGGAAGTATCGTAGCTGTGATCGGCATCAACCTGCCGGGCCTGATCCTGATCCTGTTTATTGTCCCTTTTTGGGAAGATCTGAAGAAAATAGCCCGTATCCGCAACTCATTAAGCGGTATAAGCGCCGTAGCGGTAGGCTTTATGGCAACAGCATTGATATTATTGACCCGGCCATTCGGACTAAACCCTATGGCTTTTGGTTTAATGCTCGGCACGTTTTTGTTGCTTAATTTCACCAAAATAAAAACACCGGTGGTGATTATTATCGGGGTGGTGCTGGGGTTGATATTTTGAGCCCCCCGGTCCCCTGAAGGGGGGCTGATACGGATATTGTAATACCGAACGGTGAGCTTTTGGGTTCTATTCTGTTGGTTTCTGAAAGTTTTTGATGTGTAAAATTCCAACGTTGAACCTTTCGTCTTTCGTAAAGAAAAGCATTATATGATTTATCAAGCTTGTGATTTGAACCTCATTAACGTGAGGTTCTGTTTTTTGATCTCTTGTCATTGATATGCTTTTCCACGAAATTGTGTTTGGATATG
>JABDFM010000067.1 GCA_013286565.1 Bacteroidota bacterium | reverse complement strand
GCCGTGGAGGAAAATGTTTTTAAGAACAAAAGAACTCCCGCCAGTGGCACATTAATGATCACCATAAAAGACAGCACGGCAAAGAGTTTGTATTATGGCGATGAACTATTGATCCCGGCAGCCTACCACCCTATCGACCCGCCATTTAATCCTGCCGAATTCAATTACAAGAAATATCTTGCCAACCAGAACATATATCACCAAGCTTTTCTCGCCCACAACCAATTTGTTATATTGAACGGGAATGCAGGCAATCCAATCATAGCCAAATCTCTCCGGCTTAGGCAACAGCTGGTTGAGAAATTCAAAAGCAATATGCGCGACCCGGAAGCCATCGCGGTTGCTTCTACCCTCATCTTAGGTTATAAAGCTGATCTGAGTAACGAAGTTTTGCAAGCCTATTCCAAAACGGGCACCATCCATGTATTGTCAGTATCAGGGGCGCACGTGGCTATTCTTTTTATCCTGCTAAGCTTTTTGTTTGGCTTTTTGGATAAATTCAGATATGGCAAACCCATCAAAGCAGTCTTGATCATCCTCATCATATGGTATTATTCATTACTCACCGGATTTTCGCCTGCGGTTTGCCGGGCCGCTGTCATGATCTCGATGTTCATCATCGGCAAAACATACAGCCGACATATTAGTACACTGAATATCCTGGCGATATCGGCTTTCTTTTTGTTATTGTATGATCCGTTTTTTATAACCGATGTGGGTTTCCAGCTTTCCTATCTCGCCGTATTCGGCTTGGTAGTATTACAACCGGTTGTTTATAATTGGCTTGATCTTAAAAATAAATTGGCTGATAAACTGTGGGCCTTATGCTCGGTATCAATCGCTGCGCAGGTGATTACTTTCCCTTTAAGCGCCTTTTATTTTCATCAGTTTCCGGTTTATTTTTTGGTGAGTAACTTGTTCATTATCATTCCATCGGCCATCATTATGTATGCTGGCTTATCTTATTTGCTTCTACCTGCTATACCCATTATTTCTCCAGCATTGGCTTTTATCTTAGAAAAAACTATCTTATTAATGAATAAGGTATTAGCTATTATTGAATATACCCCATACTCAGGCATCAATAAAATATGGATAACTGTCCCTGAATATTTGCTGCTCTATGCGATCATCGTCAGCGCTTTCTATTTTTTATATGAACGCAGACTGTGGTTGTTAAAACTAAGCCTGTGCTTCCTGCTTTTGTTTGTGATCAGTATCAGTTTTAAAAGATGGAACCATGAACGGTCAGACAGTATAACTTTCCTGAATTTAAGAAAACATACAGGCATCGTATTCAAAGCAGCAAACAGCGCCGTTGTAGTATCCGATTTGAGTGATACGGATAAAAATTTCAGGTATTCCATACAACCCTACCTGGATAGCTGCCAGGTGGGTAATATTAAAATAGTTACCCCGGAGGCCGACATTCAATTACCCTTCCTGGTAAAAAAATCCAACATAATCCAATTTGAAAATAAGAAAATATTAATTTTTGATAAGCAGTTGCAAAGGTTAACCTTACCCAAAAAGTTAAAGGTAGATTATCTGTATATTTCGGGTAATCCGGAGGCTGATATTAGCTTCATTAATAAAAACTACGATTACGATTTATTGATAATAGACAACACTAATTCCAGTTCATTGATCAGCCGACTTGAAAATGAGGCTAATACAACACACATTAATTATAGGGTACTCAGGCGTAACAAATCGGTCATTATCGCATCTAATTACAATTAATTGCGAAATAAAAAGGAATAAATTATTTGCACCTAAATTAATAAATATCTAATTTGTATTAACTAAAAACAAACTATGAAAATTAAACTTTTGAGTGTTGCTATTGGCTTAGCCTTATCAGCAACCGTTATCAGTGCCAGTGCACAAAAGGCCTATACAGAAGGCGTTGTAACCATTAAATCCAGTATGCGTGGGCAGGATGTTGAAATGAAACAGTATTTCAAAAGTGACTCCTCTGCCGTAATATTTGAGGCAGGCCCGGCTAAAATAAAACTTCTATCAGACGCTAATTACAAATTTTTTGCAGTGGTGGTTGATGTATCATCTTTCAACGTAAAAAAAGCTGCTATCTACACCCCCGACGAAATTGACCAGGTTACAAGCACTTACCCGGTTTTCACTTTTGCCCCCACTACTGAAACCAAACAAATTTCGGGTTTCAATTGCAAAAAGGTGGTTGCAACAGACCCTAAAACCAGTAAAACATATGATATATGGATAACTAATGATATCACCACCCCTTCAACCGCTGTAGCAGGGTATTATAGAACTATAGGTGGATTTCCTATACAATACAGCTCATTTTTCAAGGGGCAGGCAACTATTGTTACCGTTTCAAGTGTATCAGACCAAAAAGCTCCAGCAGGGACTTTCGGCATCCCAGCTGATTTTGATAAGATCAGCAAGGACGATTTAGATGCAATGTCAGGCGGTGGAGGTCGCTAATATTTAATCAATACAAAAAAGGGCTTCCTAAAATTCAGGAAGCCCTTTTTTGTTGAATATATTTTACATCTAATTAGCCTTGGTTACCTCAACACTTAGTTGATCCACCCATTGCGTAAATAAATGTGTTTCCATTTCAACGGCCTTGTTTGCATGAAACTCCCAATCCGGTGAAAAGGTTTTCAATTGGTTGATCATTTCTTCTAAATGTCCCTCTTCCTCTAAAATTATCGATTTTACATTTATTTTACTCGATGCCTTATCCAGCTCATCCTGGTAAACAGGATATAACTCATCAGCACGTACTTCAATCGCATAAGTAACTAATAAATAAGCAGCGAAACGCAATTCCCGCCCTTTTAAACCCAACCCCTTTTTTAAATAACGGCATACATCCACATCCAGTTGGTTCAGATAGTATTTACTGCTTTTAGGTGCTATCAAATAATCGTTGGAATAAGTTGGGCAGTCGCCGTTTTTTATTTTCTCGATCTGTTTTTTTAGGTAGAAAGCATGACGGTGTTCTTCTGCCGCATGTTTTAATATAATATAAGTAACTGTTTCAGGGTCTTCGCTGGCAGATATCTTACGCGCACCGGTATTCTCCATTAATGACAAGGTGTTCAGCCACCGGGCATGTAATTGATTATTGTTGATGATGGTTGACAGTAATTGATTGAATTCCATTTTTATAATTCCTCAAGTGCGCTTTCAATTTTGCTGTAAATATAGCTGAGCTGATCGTTTGTAATGCAATAGGGAGGTAAAATGTACAGGATATTACCTAAAGGACGTAAAATGATGCCTGCATCTAAAAAGTACAAGTATAATTTATCACGGAGCGAACTAAAATAAGAGGTATCTGTATCGGTCTCCCATTCCATTGCCAGGATAGTTCCTGTTTGACGGGTGGTTCTGATACGCGGATGATCTTTAATTTTCAAAGCGAATTGCCGGTGACTGTTTACTATCCGATCAATGTTAGCCTGGGTAGCAGGTTCTAAAAACAGGTCCAAACTCGCGAGTCCTGCAGAGCATGCCACGGGATTAGCAGTATAAGAATGCCCGTGAAACAATGTTTTTAAGCGATCATCGGATAGGAAAGCATCGTAAATAGACTGAGCACATGTAGTTAGGCCCAACGCCATTGTACCACCTGTTAAACCCTTTGAGAAACACATGATATCGGGTTGCGTTGATAAATGATCGCATGCAAATGGCTTACCCGTTCGTCCAAATCCTGTGAACACCTCGTCAGCTATCAATAAAACCCCTTCGTTTCGGCAATGAGCCATTAATTGGTCAAGGTATTCGGTTTCATACATCAGCATTCCCGAGGCCCCTTGTACCAATGGTTCAAAAATAAAACAAGCTAAATCAGATTTGAGATTTGAGATTTGAGATTTGAGACTTTGTATGTTTGACTCGTTTGGGAGGTCGATAAATTCAACTTCAAACAATAGATTGTCAAACACAGCAGTAAAGGCGCTTCTGCCGCTTACCGCCATTGCCCCAAAAGTATCGCCGTGATAAGCGTTTTTAAATGCCAGCATTTTAGTCCGAGGTTTGCCCTGGTTGTGCCAGTATTGCAAACACATTTTGATGGCCACTTCAACGGCGGTTGAACCATTGTCAGAGTAGAATGCTTTTTGTTGGTTATCCGGTAAAATTTGAAGCAGGCGTTCGGCCAGTTCAATAGCTGCAGGATGCGTAAAACCCGCGAATATCACGTGCTCCAATTTGTTTAATTGCTCGGCTACTTTTTTGGCGATGTAAGGATGTGCATGCCCATGTATGTTTACCCACCATGATGATACCGCATCAATATAACATTTGCCATTTTCGTCATATAAACAAGCTCCTTCGCCCCTTACTATCGGCACAGGCGGCAAAGCAGTTTTCATTTGCGTATAAGGATGCCATATAACTTTTAAATCTCTGTTTATAAGACTCATATATGATTTATTAAAAGTTTTACTACATGTTTATCAATTGGAAAAGTTACATCTTCTGGTTTCAGATCGGCTATGTTTATCCAGCGAAATGATTGCAGTACATCACCCTCTCCGTCAAAGTCAAAGGGGATAGTTTTTATCATTAAATTTAAAGGGGATATGTTCTTAACCAGGTAATAAACACTGATGATCTGCGAATCATTAAAGGCCGATTTTACAAAAAAATCTGTAGTGTAAAAATGGCTGATGATCTCAATCTCCGCATTACACTCCTCAACAAATTCTCTTTTTAGCCCATCAATCAATCCTTCGCCATATTCCAATCCGCCCCCTGGGAATTTGATAAAACGCATTCCATACTCCTGCTCATCACTGATAAGTATTTCGTTGCGCTCGTTAATGAGCAATCCATAAACACGAACATTGAACCGGTACATTATTCGAAGTGTTTTTTGTTGCGGATAACTTTATCCATGGTCCAGCTTATTTTTTCAGTTTGGGGTTGAGATCGTATCGGGCAATCAGGCATACTGCAATAATAGCAGCATTGAGGTACGCATGGGTCTGTATGTATAAACAATTCCGTTTTGGTAACCTCGCTGTTGATCAGCTTATCAACCAGGGATACTTCTGTATGCACCTGGTTCAAGTCAAAATAATTGGGCAATGTTAGGTGACAATCAATATGCAGATCATTGCCATACTTTTGGGCCCGGAAGTTGTGTATATCGATCCAGGCATCTCTTCTCTTTTCGTTCAGAACACGTACAACTTCTGTCACTATGCCAAAATCGGCTTCATCCATTAAGCCGGAAACGGACCTCCGAACCAATTTATAACCGCTAAATAAAATATACAAGGCTACTAAAATGGATAAAGCGCTATCCAGCCACAAAATTTTGGTAAAGTTGATTAACAGTAACCCGATCACTAAACCAATGCTGGTCACCATATCAGCTAACAGGTGCTTGCCATCGGCTTCAAGTGTAAGGGAAGGTAATGTTTTACCTTTGTGGATCATATAATATCCTAATGAACCATTAATGATACCCGTGGCCCCTATAATTATAGCACCTGTTAAAAGGTCGTGTATGTGATTGGGATAAAATATTCCATAAACAGATTTGATAATGATGGTTATGGCCGCAATCCCGATCAATGAGCCTTCAATAAACACCGAAAAATATTCAACTTTCCCATGCCCATAAGGGTGGTTCTCGTCTCTAGGCTGAGCAGCAAGGTATATGCTAAAAAAGGCGAACGAGCTTGCCAGCACATTTACGATGCTTTCGGCGGCATCGGTAAGCACAAAGTTTGAGGCTGTCAGAAAATAAGCTCCAAACTTCGCCATCATCAAAACTATGCCCGTGATGAGCGATATTAATATGATCCGTTTCTGTTCCTTCAAAACATGATTTATTTGCGGCCAAATTTAGAAATAACATTTGAAGTCTTTTGTTAATAGTGATAAGTCTTTATATGGTATTTAAAATTGAAAAAATGACAAAAGTGTTAGGTAAATGGCTATCTGCAATTACAAAAATTATAAAAATAGAGAAATGGCTTATAACTACCGGCTTATGAATAAAGACTTTTCTATATTTGCCGCCATAAGAGAAAAAATTTATTATGAGCGCATTAAGTAACAGAATCAACAACCTTTCAGATTCAGCAACTATCAAAATGGCCAAATTGGGCCGCGAGCTTGCTGCTAAAGGCGTTGATGTAATCAGCCTTAGTTTTGGGGAACCAGATTTTCATACTCCTGAATATGTAAAGGAAGCCGCTAAAAAGGCCATGGATGAAAACTTCACCTATTATACACCAGTATCAGGTTATCCTGAACTGCGAAAGGCGATCTCTGCGAAATTGAAGAATGAAAACGGCCTGGATTATGATTTTAGCCAGATCGTGGTTTCTACGGGCGCTAAACAAGCTATAGCCAATGCTGTACTATGCCTGGTTAATCCCGGCGAAGAAGTGATCATCCCTACTCCTTATTGGGTATCCTACTCCGAAGTGGTGAAATTGGCTGAAGGCAAAAGTGTATTTATTGATGCCCCTGTTGAGCAGGATTTCAAAATAACACCCGAGCAATTAGAAGCTGCTATCACGCCAAAATCAAAATTGTTCATGTTCTCATCACCGTGTAATCCTACCGGTAGTGTATATAGCAAAAGCGAACTGGAGGGTCTGGCCAAAGTATTTGAGAAATATCCTGATATCTATATCCTTTCTGACGAAATATACGAGCACATCAATTTTGTTGATAAGCATGAGTCTATCGCGCAGTTTGCAAGCATTAAGGACCGTGTGATCATCATCAACGGGTTCTCAAAAGCATTTGCAATGACCGGCTGGAGAATTGGTTATACCGCATCAAACAAAGAAATTGCTAATGCCTGCGATAAAATGCAGGGACAAATTACATCAGGTACCTGTTCTATCACTCAAAAGGCTGGTGTAGCTGCTTCAGAAGGTGGTTTGGAAAGTGTTTTGAAAATGCGCGAACAATTCAAAAAACGCCGCGACCTGGTTTACGGATTGCTTAAAGAAATTGATGGCCTAAAAGTAAACCTGCCAGATGGCGCATTTTATTTCTTCCCAAATGTGACTTCCTTTTTCGGGAAAAGCTATAATGGCAGAACGATCAACGATGCTGACGAGTTAAGCATATATCTGCTTGAAGAAGCCCACGTGGCTACCGTTGGGGGCGATTCATTCGGCGATACCAAGTCTATACGTATATCTTATGCCGCAGCTGAAGATAAGCTGGTAGAAGCTATGAAACGCATTAAAGAAGCTTTAGACAAATTGAAATAGATTATAGATACTGATAGGTTAAGAAAAGGAGTTTCGAAAATCGAAGCTCCTTTTTTTATAAATAAACATATTACAAGGCTTTTGCTACTTTTGAGTTAAACCCGCAGTCTAATGACAGACAAGAAACAAGCTTCCTTCATCACTATAACTTCTTTCCTTAAAGGCATTGGGCAGATCATGCTGCAGAATAACGCCTGGACCGGTCTGTTTTTTTTGGCAGGGATATTTTGTGGTTCATTAATTATGGGGGCTGCTGCTTTGCTGGCTGTAATTGCAGGCACCTTAACGGCAAAGCTGTTTAAATACAATGAAGATGAGGTTAATACCGGGCTTTATGGTTTCAGCGCAACATTAGTGGGTGTGGCATTGGTTGTTTATTTCCAGCCTACGCCTATCACCTGGTTAGCCATTATACCTGGCTCAATACTCGCTACAGTCATTCAGCATTTTTTTATCACAAAAAAGATCCCTGTTTACACTCTTCCGTTCATACTGGTTACCTGGGCGTTTTTATTTATGCAATGTCATTCCCACCTGCTTAGCGAACCAGAACCCGCAGCTACCGGTACAATGATCAGTAATATTTTCACTGTATTGCCCCGTGGTTTCGGACAAGTTATTTTTCAGGGTAATATTTTAGCAGGGGTACTCTTTTTTATAGGTGTTTTTATTGGGCGACCTGTTGCAGCTATGTATGCAGTAACTGGAGTCTTTCTTAGTAGTGTAATAGCTTACCTTTTGGGATCTTCGCTACCAGATATTTACATGGGGCTGCTAAGTTATAATGCCGTACTGTGCGCAATTACATTTTCCGGCAAAAAATTAAATGATATTGTCTTTGCTATTGTATCAGTTGTGCTGTCCGTATTAATTGATATACAAATGAGCAAAATGAGGCTACCTGTATTAACATTTCCCTTTGTATTAGCTACCTGGCTCACTTTGATCATCAGGTTTGTTTTACGACCTAAAACTAAACCATCTACTTCATTCTAAAAAAAGTTGTGGTCTATAACAAAAAAAGCCCCCTTTGCTAATAAGCAAAGAGGGCAATATATAACGTAGTAATGAATTAATTACAATCCAAATCCATAAGCAATACGCAAGCCTACAAGGCCGTAGTTGTTAGCCTGACCTGAGTAGTTTTCGTAACGTGCACCTACATCCCATGACTTAGAAGCCCATCCTAAGCCGGGTGAAAGGATCAATTTTGTATCTTTTGCAAAGCCCTGAGTGTTTTCCCCATGATATGCACCAAATGCCCTGGTTTCAAAACCTGCACCGGCCTCACCGCTGAAGTAAAAACCCGATCCCACAAAGGCCTTTATACCAAGTTTAGCAGGCACCATACCTAATGAAGCAAATTTGGTATTAACTAAAGCCGGATCATTTTTACCGAAAAAGTTATAATAACCGGATGTTAATGTTAATGCAACACTTTTACTAAGCCCATATTGCAACCTGGCCGTACCACCCAATTCTACGTTTGAAATATCATGCGCGTTTCCTGTAGGAATACCACCTTCAATACCAATACCAAACCTAAATTTATCAGGTGTAACAGTTTGCGCTTTTACTTTAGTTGTAAATAATATGGCTACAGCTGCTATAGCCACAGCCATCATTTTTGTCATGTTTTTCATTGTTGTGTTTTTCATTTTAGTTAACAAATAATAGTTTGTGTTAACCCCATTAGCAAATACTTTGCCATTTGCCCGTTTTTAGGCCATTTTCTATTGAAATGAGTCGCTGACCGGACTTATTTATCAACAGTATCAACATTTGTTTATGGCTTAAGGTATTGACCATCAATAATTTCAAAAAGCCGCGTCCCATGCCAAAAATCGGGTGAAAATATTCATCTGAAATTATTGTGGGCAACCAATCTAAAAGGTGCTTTTTGTAGCTTTTAGCAGGAACTTTTGGCCTGTTTGCAAGGCATTTTTTTTAATACCCAAATGATGAGCCAACATAAAAAGCTTTGCGCAGTATTAATCGATCCCTGCGGAAACACGGCATAAATATTAATTTGTATTGCTGGTATATTATCAGGAATTACGAAATCTGTAGTTTTGTATTGATTTCTATTTATTTGGCAGCAAAATACTTTTGTAGATATTTAATAGATCAGTCGTTATTTTTCCGGGATCGTGTCTCAATAAAGCTTTCCTTCTTGAGTTCTTACCAAATAAAATCGCTTTATCGTAGTTGTCTTTCAATTCCATTATTGCACCCGCCATCGAGTAAGGATCGCCGTCCTGTATTAAAACGCCGTCCTTATCATCCTCTAATAAACTATTTGTTCCCCCTGCATGGGTTGCAATACATGGCACGCCTAATATTTGAGCTTCGCATAAACTATTAGGGCTGTTTTCAATATGCGACGTTGCAATATAGATGTGTGTTTTTGATAATGCCTGTACCAATGCTTGTTCATCCAGCGAGCCTAAAAATTTAATATTATTTGAAATAGGCCTTCTGATGCTCCTTGCGGCAATATTTACTATTTCGTCATCTTTTTTAAGTCCCGCTATATTCCACTCGTATTCAATTTTATTAACATCAAGCAAATGGGCACATTCTAACAAAGTCTCTATTCCTTTAAAAATGTCAGGCCCGTTAGTTGTAAATAATGCTAATTTACCGATAGGCTTATCATTCCATTCATATTGGTAAAATGAATCCCTTAAAATTTCATCATTATGATAGTAATTGGCAGATGGCGCTAAAGCCAATGTTACCCTTTTATCCCATGTTGTGCGACCAATAAAGTGTTTTGTATAGCTATATACCTGCTGCTCCCTTGCTGCCATTTTCGCAAACCATTTGTATATGTTAACAAACGTAACCGAATGCAAAAAACTTTTTAAACGTGAATATTTAATCACATCTAAATAGGTGATTGTAGAGAAATATTTATGCCGGCAAACAGTAATGATACCTTGTATGGAAACAACGGTTGGGATGTCAACAAACTTTTGAACTAAGCCAAAAGGGTTTTCTGTACCATGTATATGAATAATATCTGGCTTAACCTCATCAATTACTTTCAGGAAAGACTTAATGTGATTGTCACTTTCAATAGCGTTAAATATCCTTTCTTTTGCTTTTGATATTTTACCATTTTTATACCTTTTGATAGGAAAGTATTTAGTATTGCCTAATGTAAAAGGCTCAATATCAGAATCATGATAAAATGCTATTGAAAGATCAATTTTATCCTGGATGTTTTTTTCCAGGGATTTGATCCACCCCACCCCCTGAGATTTATCCTTAAGATGCGATGCACTTAAGCCGGGTGACATAGAAAACCAAAGTACCTTCAAAACCGTTATATTATAGCAGTTAAATATTGTTAATAATGTTCAACTAATACTGAAAAAAACGCAAAATTGTTACTGTAAAACCAGTTAATCGGAAAAATATTTTAGATGTAACCTATTGTGTTTTGTTGCGTATAAAGATATAATCTTTAACAGTTAAACACACCACGTATGAACTCAAATATCCGCATGACAAAACTTGATACCGCATTGATCTTATCAATTTATGGTATTAGCGTAAGTGGTTTTTGCTTTACTTGCTTTACTGTTTGCCAGTTTTTTATACGTTAATCTCCAAGTTTCTTTTTTTATAAAGAGTTCGCTTGCTGTCTATTATTTATTTTTTTAATAGCGATGCAGCAGAGTTATCCAAAAACCATTGCAGATCTCCATCTGCCGGTTTAATCAATTGCGCAGGATAATTTTCAATATCTTTTTTATCTTCAATTACATGATGTACGGCAATAGCCTTACCCTCACCATATACAAGGTAAGCGATGTGATGTGCCTGGTTGATCAAGGGTGCTGTCATAGTGATCCGATATACTTGCTGATTGTCTAAAAAGACCTCTTTTGCAGACACAGTTTTATCATGCAGGACAGGTGTATGCGGAAATAACGAGGCTGTGTGGGAATTATCCCCAAGACCTAATAGAACCAGATCAAAACGAACCTTAACACCGGCAAAATAATAATTGATATCAACCGTATATTTTTTGGCTGCTTCCTCGGGGCTTACGGAAGTATCAACGGGAAATACTTGCTTATAACTTAAGCCCAGGGGTTCAAGCAGTGCCTTTTTGGCCATCAGGTAGTTGCTTTGGGGGTCAGTAAGCGGCACGTATCTTTCGTCACCAAAAAAGAAATGAACCTTGCTCCATTCAACTTTATCTTTATATAAAGGAGAGGAGAGTAATTCATATAGCTTTTTAGGTGAATTACCACCCGAAAGCGCTACAGAGAACTGCCCGTGATTAGCTATTGATTTTGCAGCAATTTCAACAAAATAGTTAGCCAAACCATTTAGCACCTCATTCTCATTATTAAAAACATTTATCTTCATCCTGTTACTTTTTACCGTTAACCGGGAGTGTGAACCAATTAAACCCATCACGTGCGATCAATGCCTCGGCTGATTCAGGACCCCATGAGTCGGCAGAATAATTTGGAAAATTCAGGCTCTTTTTATTTTGCCAGGTACTTAATATCGGCATCACCAGTTCCCAGGCGGCCTCTACCTGGTCGCCACGCATAAATAAGGTTTGGTCACCAAGCATTGTATCTAATATCAATGTTTCATAAGCCTCAGGAGCCTGTTGGGTATAAGTGCCTTTGTAATCAAACACCATATCAACAACATTTAAAACCATATCCAAACCAGGGCGCTTGGCCTGGACCTGTAAACGTATGCTCATTTCGGGTTGAATACTGATGATCAACCTGTTCTGCTGCCAGCTCTCAGCTGCTTCGTTAGGAAATATCAAATGCGGAACATCCTTAAATTGTATGGTAATAACAGAGGAAGATTGGTGCATTCGTTTGCCTGTACGCAAATAGAACGGCACACCCTGCCAACGCCAGTTATCCACAAAAAATTTGATGGCCGCGAAGGTTTCGGTGTTTGATTGCGGGTCAACTTTGGGTTCATCCCGGTAGGCAGGTACTTCTTTTCCTTTCATCCATCCGCTGCCGTATTGGCCCCTAACTGCCGAAAGGCGTACATCGTCAGGCCCAAACCTGCGCATTGCTTTTAATACATCAACCTTACGGTCGCGTACTTCATCGGCATTAAAGCTTACAGGGGGCTCCATAGCCACGTGACAAAGCAATTGCAGCAAATGGTTTTGTATCATATCGCGTAGAGCGCCCGAACTGTCATAATAGTCGCCACGCTCTTCGACACCCAATTGTTCAGTCACTGATATTTGCACATGCTCAATAAAATTACGGTTCCAAAGCGGTTCCATTATTGAATTGGCAAAGCGGAACGCCATAATATTTTGAACGGTTTCTTTACCTAAATAATGATCGATCCTGTAGATCTGGCATTCATCAAAAATGCCTGATAGTAGTTTATTCAGTTCTAATGCAGTTTCCAGGTCATGCCCGAATGGTTTCTCAATTACTATCCTGGTCTTTTTCTTATCCTCTGCAAGCTTTGCTTTAGCAATATTTGACGCGATGATGGGGAACAAATTTGGTGATACAGCCAGGTAATAGATCACATTTGATTTTGTTTTCCATTCGGCATTATGCTTGTCTATGCGCTTACCAAATTCTTTAAAGGTTTCAGCATCCTTTACATCCGATACCTGGTAATAAATATTTTTTGAAAACTCATCCCATTTTTCCTTTACAGCTTTTCCGCTACGCGAAAACTGGTTGATATCATTTAGCAGGTTAGTCCTGAACTGTTCGTCTGAAAATTGTGTACGCCCGGTACCAATAATTGAAAATTGAGAAGGCATCCAGCCATCCAAAAATAAATTATAAAGAGCAGGAGCAATTTTTCTTGAAGTTAGATCGCCGGTACCACCAAAAATAACGAATATGGTAGGCTCTGATTTTGTATTTGCACTCATTTTATATTTTTTAAGCGGCTAATTAAATATTAATAAAACTTAGTCCTGGCTTTTAACTACCCACTGCGTATGGAAAACGCCTTCTTTACCTATCAATTCGTAAGTATGCGCGCCAAAATAATCGCGCTGTGCCTGGGTAAGATTTGATGGCATCCTTTTATTGCGGAAATTATCAAAGTAGCTTAGCGAAGCAGCATATGACGGTGCCGCGATACCCGCAGCTATAGTAGCTGATAATACTGTTCTTGCGCCTTTTACAGCATCGGAAACTAAGTTGTGCACGTTATCATCCAATAACAGGTGGGCCAGTTTAGCATCTTTTTTATAAGCCTTATAAATATCATTCAGGAATAATGACCTGATGATACAACCACCGCGCCATATTTTAGCGATCTCGCCCAATTTCAGATCATACTTATATTCTTCAGAAGCCCTTGAAAGCAAATGCATACCCTGCGCATAACTGATGATCATGCTGAAATAAAATGCTTGTTCCAGCGCAGTTATAAACTCATCTGTATCGGTATCTAATTGTGTATCGTCATTACTGTATAAGGCAGATGCCTGCACCCTTAATTCTTTATATTTTGACAGATCACGCATAGAAACTGCGGTATCAATAGTAGGTATCGGAGCTTGCAGGTCCATTGCTACCTGTGATGTCCATTTACCGGTACCTTTGGCTTTTGCTTCGTCTTTAATATCGTCGAGCAGCAAGTGATCAGTTCCGGGGGCTTTAAATGCAAAGATGTCTTTGGTGATATCCATCAAAAACGATTGCAGCCTGCCCTCGTTCCATTTGGTAAATACTTTGCGGATGGCTTCATTATCCAGTTTAAGGCCAGTCTTCAGTATTTCGTAGGTCTCAGCTATCAATTGCATCAAACCATACTCAATACCGTTATGTACCATTTTTACAAAGTGGCCTGACGCACCAGGGCCGATATAAGTTACGCAGGGATCGCCATCAACTTTTGCCGCGATGGATTCCAAAATGGGTTTCATTACATTGTAGGCATCCTTGTCGCCACCCGGCATCATGCTTGGGCCTTTGCGTGCACCTTCTTCGCCACCGGATATACCCATTCCAAAAAAGTGAAACCCTTGTTGTTCAAGTTCATCCACACGGCGGTTGGTATCAGTAAAATGAGAATTTCCTCCATCTATAATGATATCACCCTGATCCAGTAAAGGTAATAACTCAGCGATCACGTCATCCACAATTTTACCGGCAGGCACCAGCATCATTATAGCACGCGGGGTATTTAAGCTTTCTACAAATAGCTTCACATCACTAAACGCTTTAAGGTTATGGTGCGTGCTTTCTTTTTCCAACAATTCGCCTTTTGAGGCATCTGTATCAAACCCGGCGCCTTTTACACCATGGTCGCCCATGTTTAGCAAAAGGTTGCGGCCCATAGTACCAAGGCCTATCATACCGAAATCGTATTTATCAGTTGTGTTGCTCATTTTAGTTTGAATTTTCTTTTTTTAATTCTTCTAATATTTTCTTGGTCGATTCAAAATCGGTATGCTGAAAAGAACGTATCCCCTGCTTTTGCGCTGCAAGAGCAAACATTTTCCTATCATCAAAGTAAACGCACTGCTGTGGTAAAGCCTGTGCTATGCCCATAGCCAGTTTAAATATTTTAGGGTCGGGTTTACGGATACCTACCTCGCATGAGGATATGAAGGCATCAAAACAATCATGCAGCTTAAATTTTTTAACCCGGTAATCGTTCAGCTCTTTGCCTTCATTATTGATAGAAATGATCCTGAAACCGCAATCTTTTTTCCACTCTTTAAGCCATGCCAGCATACCCGGCAATTCTTTCGATTGCGCGAACATAAATTCTTTGAAATCTTCCCGTGTAAAATCACGCGGATGATTGAAAACTACGGTATCCAGATATTCATCCAAATCGACACTGCCGGCTTCATATACATTAAAAATGAACGTGTGTAACTCACTCACCTCTTTGTAATCTAAACCAAACTTCTTAGCTGCTTCCTGGCGCGACTCATGCCCCCAGCCATTGGTCAGCAAGATGCCGCCAATATCAAAAAACAAGATTTTTAAAGACGCAGCTTCCATTCTTATTTGTTTTTTTGGTCTTCGATAGCCTGTAACAATTTTTCGAAAGGCTTATTGAATTTATCAATACCCTCATCTTCCAACTGCTGAGTGATCTTGTCGATATCAATACCAGCTTTTTTCAATCGATCCAATGTTTCAGTAGCTTTATCTAAACCTTGCTCTAAGGTATTTTCTGCAATACCATGATCACGGAACGCTTCGATAGTTTCCAAAGGCACGGTGTCAACAGTATCGGCACCTATTAATGCTTCTACATATTTGGTATCCTTAAATGCAGGGTTTTTGCTGCTGGTACTGGCCCATAATAAGCGCTGTGGTTGCGCGCCTTGCGCGGCCAGTTTCTCCCAGCGCGGACCGCTAAATACTCTTTTATAAATTTCGTATGCTTTTTTTGCTGACGCGATAGCTACCTCACCTTTCAGATCGCCTAAACCTTTTTCATCAAGCATTGGATCAACCAAAACATCGCAACAGGCTCTGAAGTGGCTTTGATCATGGATGCGCAGGCCAAGTTGGAAGCAGAGGGTATATCAACCCGCGTGGTAAGCATGCCATCATGGGAGCTATTTGAAAAACAGGATGCCGCTTATAGAGAAAAGGTATTCCCGAAAGCATACAGGAAACGTTTGGCGGTTGAAATGGCATCACCAATGGGATGGCATAAATACACCACAGACGAAGGCGATATGTTGGGTATGACCACCTTTGGTGAATCGGCCCCGGCAGATGATCTTTACAAGCATTTTGGGTTTACAGTTGATAATGTAGTTAAAAGAGCGAAAGCGCTATTTTAGTAATAAGTTATGAGTAATGAGTTTTAAGCAAGCTTTAATGCGGTAGAGAACTCAATACTCATAACACAGAACTCAATAATCACACATGAAAATAGGAATAGCAGCCGATCACGGCGGATATAGCTTAAAAAAAACACTTCATTCATTTTTAGTGGCCTCTGGTTACGAGGTAGTGGATTTTGGCGCGTATGAATTAAACGACCAGGATGATTACCCCGATTTTGTGATACCATTGGCAAAAGCAATAGTGAAAAAAGATGTTGACAGAGGTATAGCTGTTTGCGGCAGCGGGGTAGGCGCATCAGTTGCAGCAAACAAGGTTCATGGTGTAAGGGCAGCGTTGATAAACGATCATTTTTCGGCCCACCAGGGTGTAGAGGATGACAATTTGAACATGCTTTGTCTGGGTGGACGCGTTACCGGCTATGCCGCGGCTGAAGAACTGGTAGAAGCATTTTTGCACGCAAAATTCACCGGATTGGAAAGACATCTGCGCAGATTGCATAAGGTGCAATTACTTGAAAAATAAAAGATTAAGATAAAATAAAACATAATCATGGCAACTAATAGAGTAAAACAAATACATAGTTTCGGTCAGAGTATATGGCTGGATTTTATTGACAGGGATATTATCCAATCGGGTGGATTAAAGAAGTTGATCGACGAAGATGGCGTAAGAGGCGTAACCTCGAACCCTGCAATTTTTGAGAAAGCTATTACCAGCAGTTCAGATTATGATGCGGAGATC
>JABDFM010000066.1 GCA_013286565.1 Bacteroidota bacterium | reverse complement strand
ATACATGGAATCGCTGGTTCGGGATCTGGCCCTCGATACGATTGCGCTGAAAGCTGGTTTTCCATTAAAGGAGAAAAGGGTTGTGGCAATAGATTCTGTTTTCCTATTTTTTGAAAGCCACCCGGAACCGACAACGATACCATTTAATATATACAGAAATATCAGGAGGACATGGTGGGACAGGTTATACATTCGAAATACCGGCACTATTAACCAGCTGAAAAATGCGGGTGGCCTAAGGCTGATTCGTAAGTCAAATGTTCGCGATTCGCTGGCAACGTATGACTGGCTTTGGGGACGGGTTGATTATTATAAAGAGATGTACTCCACTTATCAGCAGCTAAGTGGTACCATGATTGAAAAATTAGTAAACGCAAACGATCTTATGAGATCATACCGGTTAAACCCAACCGGAAAACTAACGTACCCGTCTTTATCACATCCATCTGTTGTCAGGATAAATACGGCTGGCTTGAGTGAATACCTGAATTTTTTGGATCGGCAAAAAATCACTACTATACAGGATGAGGAAAACTATAAAAAGCTGGAAGCGAAGGCGGTAGCCTTAATTAAAATGTTAAAAAAAGAATACGACCTGGAATAGTATGGGAAGAGAGCCAAGAATCAAGACGAATGAGGCGAAAGCTGAAAGGTTAAAGGCGAAAGGTTTGCCTGCGGATGTACAAAACTATTCCGCGCCCGGTATTCCATATTCAGAACCGGAAAAACCGCCAACCACCGAACGCCATGCGCCTACCGAAAAAGAAGAACTGCAAACTGAAAACCGCCAACTGCAAACTGAACAAATGGAAGTACACCACCACCCCGATCTGCATCACAAAGAGAAACCCTGGAAGGAATACCTGCTGGAGTACCTGATGATCTTCTTAGCCGTAATGACAGGCTTTTTTGCCGAGAGCTACCGCGAGCATAGGGGCGATCGCTCAAAAGAAAGAGAGTACGCCATCAATATAAAAAAGGACCTTAGGACTGATACCGCTAACATCAATATATGGATACCGTCACTTTATAAAAGAGTAACCAGTTTCGATACACTGATAACCTGCCTGGAAGCCCTTGGCCCTATTAAAAATGGCAGCGATATGTATTACCTCGCCCGGTTATCCACCAGGAACAGCATATTTGAACCAAGTGACAATACGATACTTGAAATGAAAAGCTCAGGTAGTTTGCGGCTTATCCAGAACAGGGAGATCGTAAATGGACTGATGGATTTTGAGCGGTATATTGGGCAATATAATAACCTGTTTGATATCGAGGGTAAAGAAAATATGCTGAGTTACCCCTTGCTGGGCGAACTGTTTGACGCCACCGTGTTTGATAAAATGGTGGGAGTAGTAAACAAGGGCCTTACTGAGCGGGAATACGCCGGAGGATCAACACTCAATATGGTTAGGCCGCCGGGTAATCCGCAATTATTGAGTTACGATAAGCAAAAGATCAACCTTCTGGTTTATTACTTCCACCAGCGTAAATCCAGTTTTATGGGCGAGATGCGGCGGTTAACGGCACAAAAGGAGCTGGCTGAAAAACTGATCGAACTAATAGATAAAGAATATAACTTAGAGGATGAATAATAAAACTAAAACGCTGCTGATCAAGGCGCTGATATACCTGGTGCTTGGATTCGGCATTGCCTTTTGCTGGCATTTAATGAAAGGGGGATGAAGAAGAAGCCGGAGGTTGGAAGTCAGAAGTCGGAAAATCCTTCGAGAAGTTTAGGTAAAGCTATTGCGCCCCATACAGCTTTGTGGTCAGAACCATTGGGCCCGCACGCTTTGAAAAATGTGGGTGCAAATGATCTGCATATTATAAGTGTTGAAATAAAAAATAAAATTATCATTGTGAGGAGGGACGACAAAGCAATCGCGAACTATCCGGGAGGTCACGCATGGTTCGCGATTGTCATCCGCTAACAGCGGAGGGCAATGACAAGGTTTTATAAGTATATTTTCTAAAAAAGATTTTTTTTATGAAGTATTTTTTTACTCTGATCCTTCTGTTACTTATAACCGGGCAACTATCGGCACAATACCCGCCGGTTGATTCGGCAAGACAAATTATACGGAATGGAAAAACACCATTTGAGAGATTTCGGGGCTATCACGGGCTGGACAGGTATTACTACACCACCGGCTTATATGACAGTTCATCAATAGCGCAGGAAAAAATGTATGCCATTGCCAGGCAGTTAAAAAATGATTCGTTGATGGTGATCGTTTACAGGGCTATAGGCAACAGGCAAACGACTAAAACGGATTATAACTTTGCTTTAAGCACCTATTTCAAGATGTTGGAATATGCAAAGACTAATGAAAGCAAGGCTTTATGCTACGGTAATATAGCTTACCTATATGCTATTACTGGGAATAACCAGGTTGCTATGAACTACCTGAAAAAATCAGAGGCTTCAGGTAAGTTCAAAAATAGCAATGTTTACAGGAATACATTTTATGGCCTTGTATTTAATAATTTGAACGAACCCGACTCGGCCCTGGTGCATCTGCAAAAAGCCGCTGATATTCCCATTAAGGCCCCTGATGTCACTATGCAATCCATTTTGCTGGCCCAAACCGGCGTGGCCTACGAATTGAAAGGCGATGCGGACCTGGCCGAGGTATATTATAAAAGGGTGGTGGCTTATTGCAAAACGCACAACCTGGCATCAGGGCAAATACGGCATGGCAGCCTGTATTGTGATTTTTGTATCAAAAAGGGTAATTATGCGCAGGCTAAAACCATTGCTTTAGAAAACCTGGCAGTTGCCAAAAAAGCAGGCATAACCGAAGGGATGAGTACCGTTGCCGCCATATTGCGAAAAATATACGATCATACCTTGAATAAAGACAGCGCTTATTATTATGCCGTGATGCAGATAAACTATAAAGATTCGGTAAGTAACCAGAAACGCATAGCCGAGTTTCAGAACCTCACATTCGGGCAGCAGCTGAGAGAGATAGATGACCAGGCAAAAGTGGCCCAGGCCAATGAACAGCGCAAACTAAATATTCAATATGCTGGTATCGCATTAGGGTTGGTGGTATTTATCATGCTGTTTTTATTGCTGAGCCGCAGCGTGATCGTAAATACCCGTATGATAGAGATTGTGGGGGTGATAGGACTGCTTATTGTTTTTGAATTTATCAACTTAGTAATTCATCCTTATTTAGTGAACTTTACCAATGATTCGCCCTTGCTGATGCTGCTGATATTGGTGCTGATAGCCGCGGTGATCGTGCCCATGCACCATAAACTGGAACAATGGGTAAAGCACCGGCTGGTGGAGAAAAACAAAACTATACGCCTGGCAGCCGCTAAACGTACCATTGAAAAACTGGAGGGAGGCAAATGAGCGAAGGGGAAAAGAAAGTCAAGAGCCAAGAGTCAAGAACCAAGAAATTGGAGGTTGGTAGTCCGGAAGGCGAACTCAAGAATCAAGAGCCAGGAATCAAGAAGTCGGAAGTCGGAGTGTCGAATGCGGAAGTGAGATCAGAAGCAGAAAAACATTCCGCTCCCGATAGCTATCGGGATAACATTCCGCAATCCGAATTAAAAATACTCACTACTGACCACTCATCACTCACAACTAAAATGGAAGTACATCACCACCCCGACCTGCACCACGAGAAGAAACCCTGGAAAGAATACCTGCTTGAAGGCCTGATGATTTTCCTGGCTGTATTTATGGGCTTTGTGGCCGAAAACATACGTGAGAATATTTCAGAACACAAACGCGCTGCAGAATTTGCACGCTCGTATTTTGAGGATATAAAAAAGGATACCGCGGCACTTAATGCGGCTATCCGTTTTAGCAAGCATAAAGTGGCAGTTATTGATAGTGCAGTAATGATGCTTCATTATCCGGGAGAAAAGCAAAATGATACCGTACTTTATAAACAGTTATCGGTTAGCAGCAATGTGATGGCTTTTGAACCATCTTCGGGCACTTACGAGCAGATCAAATCTTCCGGTTCGCTCAGATATTTCGACCAAAAGTTGGTGGGTTTAATGAACAGCTATGATGTGCAAACAAAAAAAACTGTAAAACGCGAAGATATTGACTTGAAATTCATACTTGAGCAAGTGGTACCTTTTGCCATGCAAACGTCCAATAGTGAGGTAGTTTATGATATATACTTTACACACCGCATTTCGCACGAATTATACATCGATAGGCGTAATGGTTATGCCAGGCAAATGATCAATAGAGTGATTATTGTTAAGATCGAAAGGCTGCGCGCAATGGCTGAATATGTAAAACAGATGAAATTATCGACTGAAGTTTTGGCCGAATTAAAAAAAGAATACGAACTGGAATGAGCGAGCCTAAGAAGAGAGCCAGGAACAAAGAGCCAGGAATCAAGAAGTCGGAAGTCGGTAGTCCGATGCTTCGACAGGCTCGGCATGACAAAGAAGACCCTGAAACAAAAGAACTGCCAACTGAGAACTCAAAACCGCAAACTGAAAAAATGGAAGTACATCACCACCCCGATCTGCATCACGAAAAGAAACCCTGGAAAGAGTATCTCCTCGAAGGTTTAATGATTTTCCTGGCTGTAACCATGGGTTTCTTTGCCGAGACTATTCGCGAGAGTATCTCTGACAAATCAAAAGGCCATGAGTACATCCGCTCATTTGTTGAGGACATGCGACGCGACACAGCTACTTTCGCGGTGCTGATAGCCTTTGATAATAACAAATTGGACGCATTAAACAACCTTTCCGCCTGTTATAATAGCATCGAAAAGGACAGCAGATCTGCCGGATGCCTTATACCTATTATAAAAAATTCAATGTCCAACAGAGGTGGAAATTTTACGGATGGCACCATGCAGCAATTAAAAAATGCTGGCGGCTTTCGCTTGCTGAACAAGAGCGATAGGGACAGTATTGTTGCCTATGACCATGCCACCCGGGCGTATTTGAATTTCGAATTCACGGTATTTCAGCAGCGTCAGGATATTGTAAGAGATATGTTTGTTAAACTCGTTGATTTTAAGGCCCAGTCAATGCTGCACTCTGACTCAATTGTGATTAATACCCAGGCACCCTTATTGTTTTCAAAGGACAAGGCATTGATCAATGAGTATTTTAACGACTTATTGCTCTACAGCAGAGTTATTAAAAACCAGACCGGTACGTTAGGCAAACTAAGCAAAAGGGCAACCGGCCTCATTAAATATTTTGAGAATAAATACGATCTGGAATAAATGGCAAAAGAATTAAGAATCAAGAATCAAAAGCCAGGAGAGGCGAAAGGGATAAAGGCAAAAGGTAAAGCTGTTTCGCCGGATGATGCTACTGGCACTAATTCAGCGATCGGCATTCAGCATTCCGAAATAAAAGAAACACTCACAACTGACCATTCACCACTCACAACAAAAATGGAAGTACATCATCACCCCGAAGTAGAAAAGAAAGGCTTTAAGGAATATATCCTTGAGGGCCTGATGATATTTTTAGCCGTAACCATGGGTTTTTTTGCCGAAAGCCTGCGCGAACATATTGGCGACAATAATAGGGAAAAAGAGTATATTCATTCCTTTGTTGAAGACTTGAAAAAGGATACGGCATCTCTGCAATACAGCATCAGGCGCCTGAATGTGGATGTTAAAAATTGTGACCAACTGATCGGGTTGTATGGTAAAGGTGAACTGACCCAACTGCCGGATACAGTCCTTTTACAATTGAGTAATCAATGTGGCCTGAGTGTGGATGTTTTTTTTAATGACCGCACGGCATCACAGTTAAAGGGCACGGGCTCTATGCGCCTGATAAGGAACAAAAGTATAGCAGACTCCATGCTGCAATACTGGAACAATCAATTCAGGATAGAACAGGTGCACAACCGTTTTGAAAGTATGAGGATAGAGCAAAGGAAAATGGGGTGGAAGACTTTTAATTGGTATGGAATTAATTACAATTACGGTAAAAGTATGCCTGAAAAGATGGAGATCAAGAAGGCGATTTCGAATGTAAGCAATTTAAATGAATTTGTAAATATTTGTTCCACTATATATAACGCAGGCGGGTCACAGTACTTACCACAGCTTCAGAACCAATTGGGCCTTGCCGAAGCAATGATAGGCATGATCAAAAAGGAATATAGTTTAGATAATGAGTGAGCCGAAGAAAAGAGTCAAGAGTAAAGAGCCCGGAGTCAAGAGGCCGGAGGTCGGGAGTCTGAAGTCAGAAGACGCTGCCCCTGAGCCTTCAATAAATGAACTTCAGTCCGAACCAGAAAAAGAACTCACAACTAACCACTCACTACCCACAACAGAAATGGAAGTCCACCATCACCCCGAAGTAGAAAAAAAAGGCTTTAAGGAATATATCCTCGAAGGCCTGATGATATTTTTAGCTGTTACCATGGGCTTTTTTGCCGAGGGCCTGCGCGAAACTATCAATGAACATAACAGAGCAAAAGAATTTGCCGTAACCCTTTATGCCGATTTGAAGGCGGATACGGCTGACTTGAAAAGTTATATTAAATACGTTGATCGTGGTGCCAAAAGTGTAGATACGCTGATGCAACTATTGTCCGCCAATGACCCGCAGCACATCTCTTCAGGCAAGTTATACTGGTTTGGGTTATGGGGTGGCGCATACCGAATGTTTACACCGCATGATGCTACCCTGCTGGAGATGAAAAATTCGGGTTCGCTTCGTTATTTTTCCAATCATACCATTAACCGGGAAGTGGCCCAGTACGACCAGTTGTGCCAAAGCATGAAAATGTATGAAACTAATGAACAGGGTATTTATATCGAAGTACGAAAATTGCGGGCGCAGCTATTTAGTTTTAAGTATAACGAGATGGCCAACAATATTACCCGGATAAAAGATAAAAAACTTTACCAGGCAGCTGTTGACTCATTGATCAGGATTAACCCTCCGCTGCTAAGTTATGACAGAGTGCTTTTTAATCAATATATAGAAATGGTACGTTCCCGGTTTCTGGGCCGCAAAGTAATCATGGCTGATACTGTATTAGTCCATGCTAACTTGCTGATAAACACTTTGAAAAATGAATATAACCTTGAGGGGGAGTAAATCAATTTTCTGATTGATCACCAGTGAGTTGTTAGGCTTGTATTTATGATAACTTGTATATTTATATAAGTTAAATGCTCATCCAATATCATTCGCATCATGAAAAAGTTATTATTGATCATCCTTATTTGCTCAAATGCGGCTATAGCCCAGAAAAAGGTAAAAAATGGTGTCATTTATAAAGAGCACCCGTATATCGAGACCATGAAACAGCTGGCAGCACTGTATGAAAAAGGCGATGCAGATGGTATGGCTAAATTCTATGCAGATTCGGCACTGGCTTACGGCATGACCCGTTATAACGTTGATACCTCAAAGGTGGCGCAGTTATCAGTACCGCCCGGTAAATCATTAGCCGGGGTCAAAGCAGGCTGGCAGAATATATTTGATAATTGGGAACAGATAAAGATGAGACCGATAGGTACGCCTGATGGTTTGGCTTATGACAACCAGCCCTTTACGGTGCAATCGTGGTGGTTGCTTACTTTGGTTAATAAAAAAACAAAAAAAGTGGCTAAAGTAGAGATGGTATTATTTGATCAGTTCAACAAAAATGGAAAGATCGCCCTCCAATTAGAATACTATGATCCGGCCTCGCTTCTCGCAGCGATGAAATAGTGGAAACCTTTTCTTTTGGCTGATCTGATTACTAAATAAAGAGCTGCCCGATTGATCAGGCAGCTCTTTTGTTTTAGATAGGTAGATGTAGATATTATATAGTTAAGCTGCCATTAATTGTTTGCCGGCTGCCTGGTTGTTTTTGTTGTTGATCCCTTTGAAATTTTTCAAGTCATTTTCCAGTAATGCTTTTAATTCCAGATCCAATGCTTTTAATATTACGGTGATTTGATTTGAGTTTTTCATGGTTAGTTTTGTTTGGTTGTCTGCCTAATCTATCTAAATATGATGCCATGCTTCTCGCTAAGGTAAACCAGCGCAAAAAGTCTAAAGTCGGCAAATATTGTGTCTGCTTTTGTGTACAGTGAGACTGTTTTTAAAAACAGAAGTTATTGTTGTAATAGCTATATTTATATAAACTTAAACATCATGAACGTAACCCATTTTATTCTCTCTGCCATTTCAATAGGAGTTGCCAATACCTGTATCGAATGGTTTATTATCGGTTTCCTGTTCCACAAATACCAGGCGCTTACCCCGCAAACATGGCGGCCTGAAAGTAATAAAAGCTATTTGTACAGCACATTGCTTTCATTCTTGTTTGGGGCGTTGTTTATGTTGTTCTATTATAAGATTGGGTTTCACTATGTGATCCATGCTAATATGTGGTCTCATATAAAATTGGGACTTATTTGTTTTGCCTGTTTTAGCCTGGTTTCGGGTATCAATGGTTCTATCTACGTTAATTACGATAAAAGATTTGTAGCCGGTTTGCTCATTGCTTCTTGTTTAACCTATGTATCGGCAGCGCTTATTGTAAGTTTGTTTTACTGGAAATAGTACTTGTTGGAGACAACTCCAACAAGAGCAAAAGGTTAATAAAGTTGTATGTTTAATATGCTTATTGGCATAATTTCAATCAACTAAAAAATCAATTACCCTTCAAAAAATGCACCTCCGACTTCTGATCCCAGACTTCTGACATCTGTCTTCAAAATCATCGCTCATCATACACCTCACTTTCTATTAATTGGGTGAGCACGTTTTTAAGGGTGGCTTCACGGGCCCATTGCTGCTCGATTGCTGAAGCATCTTCGCGGTACCATTTGACAGGTTCGTTCACTTCGATGCGGGTTTTGTAAACGAAGTTCTTTTTTGGGTGCATTTGGGTACCCTCATAGCTATTCAGATTCTCGGCACGTATCATTTT
Organism: Bacteroidota bacterium; assembly: GCA_013286565.1. Lineage (GTDB taxonomy): Bacteria > Bacteroidota > Bacteroidia > Sphingobacteriales > Sphingobacteriaceae > Mucilaginibacter. The sequence continues at coordinate 8,025 of JABDFM010000066.1, read as the reverse complement.
GGCGAATTGTTTCAGGCTGATATCCAATTGCAGGCATTCGTCGAGCGAATTTTTAAAATCGTGCTTGTCTTCCAGCCAGAGGGTAAGGAGGTCGCCATTAATTTCGTGGTCGGCAATGCTGATGCGGCTATAGTCGTAATCTACAGAGATCACGAGCCACCATAGTTGGTCCTTGAGTTTTTGGTTTAGTTTTATCATTGTATGGTTTATTTGTTCAGTGCTTCATTTGTTCATTGGTAATTATCTGGAACTGGTAAGTTCATTACCTGAACTTTGGCATCCATCCCGGCAGGTATTGCTGTATCACTGCGATATGGTTACTGTGTTTGGTGCAGGCATCCTTGTAAGCCTGGTAGCGTAATTGCATTTCAGGTTCAGGGTTAGTATCCTGTTTTTTGTTTTCTGTTGACGATAAGGCGGAATAGGCTATGTACATATTTGTTTTTATTGGTTCATTAGTTAACCGTTGATTAGGGTTGATTTTTCTGATCCCGCTGATTTTATTGAGCCATACATCAGCGAAATCATTTAATCATATAAATCAACGGTCAGGGCATAATTCTCCCTTGAATTTTTTCTTTAAATTCTTTAGTATTTGTACTTGCTTTTAGGTAGATTTGAAGTATCTAAGGAAGAATTGCAAAACAAATATAAAGAAATTTCTGTATTAAACTAAAGAAATTAGTCAAAAAAGTTTTTAACATTTATGAGTGAGCAACTAAAACCCAACAAAATAAAAACGGTAAGGCCTGAAACACTGGAGTTTATCATTCTGTATAATCAGCTTAGAGGGAAAGCTTTTTCGGGCAATGCGCAATTGGCAGAGGCGCTGGGTTTTAATTCGCCCAGCTCTATTACCGAGATCATTAAGAGCCGACAGAATATTGACCCTGAAAAACTCCGGATATTTAAAGATAAATACAAAGATTTCTTGGTGTCTAAGAAATATCAGGAGAATGTGATCGTTTCGCAGCAGTTTAATGAACCGGGGATACCGATGTTCGAGGTTACAGTTACGGCTTCGGGTGTGGAAGTTTATAATGATATCAATGATACTAAGCCGGTTGGCCGGATGAATTTTCCGGGTATTGAGGATTGCGATTTCGCCCTGCCGGTTTGGGGGCACTCGATGTACCCTTATTTGGAGAACGGTTGCTGGGTGGCGCTCAAAGTGATCCACGATAAAAAGATATTACCCGGCGAGGTGTATTATATTGAGTGGGGCGATTACCGTATGTATAAGCGCTTGCTGGCCGGCGATAACGAGGATGAAGTGATAGCCCACTCTGACAACGTAACCGAGATGATAGGCAACCGCCTTAAATACTCACCTTTTGTTGTAAAAAAATCGGACATCAAAAAGCTGTGCCTGGTGAAAGATATTCATAAGAAGCATAATCATTGAGGGGGGAGCGTTGAATAGTGAGTGGTGAGTAGAGGTGTCGCCCCGATAGCTATCGGGAGCGGAATGATTTTCTTAGTGTGTTGTTGTTGAACGAAGCAATCTATGGACTGTACAAAAATGCGAATGGCTTGATGATTTTTTATTTATTTGTAGCATTTTGTATCGATCTATCGTATACGTAATAAATTGATTATGAAAGCATTGCTTATTTTCCTTTGCTTCGCCTTAATATTCATAGGCTGTAAAAAAAGCACAGTAGGCCCCTATAAAAGCCAGGGGACTATAACTGGTTACGACCTTCGCGAATGTCCTACACCTGGATGCGGGGGCCTTGAAATAATTATTAAAAATGATACTGCCAAAAACCCACCGTCATTTTATTTGATCAATTCAACCTTGCCGCAATTGGGTATAAGCGCCGATACTAAGTTTCCAATAAATGTTAGTCTAAACTATAAACCTGATACCGGAATTTTTGCCCACTACAATTATATCTTAGTTTCTCAAATAAAGGTGATCAACTGACATTATAAGGATGGCATAATGTTTAGCTGTAGCGTTTAGCAAACATTAATCGTATAGGTATTATGAGTTAAACACCTACCTATGTATTAACTGATCTTTAGGATTGCGAGCCGGGCGAATACTCCCGGCTTTTTTTGATCCAAACCTATCTTAGCCTTATGAAGTTAGTAGTTCCCTTTCCCATCTTTTCGCTGCTGCCTCCTGCAAAAACACCACGACCAGCATAGCCACTATCGACATTACCCAACCAAATAATACCTGTTCGCCCAATGTGGCTATCCGCTCTTCGACCTTTCGCAGCGAGCGGCCGGTGAAAGCGATATAGTTTTTCGCACGTATGCCTACCATTGCCTGGCGCACACCGGGCTGTGGTTGCCAGCTTGCCGCATCTTTACCGTTCTTGTCCACATAATCTATCACCCCTTTTGGTATGGCCAGGGCGTGGCCGTCCAGCATAGCGCCGCTTGCTGCCATATTTCCTGATGTGCTGTAAATTACCAGGTAAGGCGACAGGCTTTGAGAAATTTCGACAGGCGCCGCGGAGTTAATAAGCGATTTTGGATCAGCGCCATTATTGAGCGCGTTGGCGGCATCTTCGGCCATTTGATACTGCGGATCGTTTGCCGACATCCGGAAGTTTTGTTGTGCCACAATATAAATAATGCCGCATAGTAAGGTTATCACTGCCGAATAACCGAACCAGTTTTTAAGGATAGGAAAATACTTGTTCATGGTTTTAATTTTTCGTTTGTAATTTGTTTTTTTAAGATACTCAAGAGGGCTTCGCCATTATTGAATTAGTGATTTACGAATTATTGATTATGAGTTATAAAAGTACTTTGTAATTCAAAGTAAATGAGAATTATTGAATAATGCAAATCTTTTTCTTGATAAGAGGCATAGATCGGTTTAATCAACGACACTGATTGTTAATATGTTAATAGAATTAGGTTGAAAAGGAGCAAGTGATATAATAAATTTGATTGTCAGTTAAGGTTATTGCTATTGTTTGTTTGTTAAAGGTTAATTTTTGGATTAGCCGGGTGTTGTAGCCCGGCTAATTTTTTTGCGTAATATCCGGGTTAATACTTCAGGAGAACATTCTGAGATCCGAAAGGAGATATCAGAAAATTTATAATTTTACCGGCATGACGATACGCCTTGCCACTTTAAACGATATTCCCGGCATCATGCAGCTGATAGCCGAGGTGGTGCCGGCCATGAATGCTTTGGGAAACTTCCAGTGGGATAGCACCTATCCAAACGCTGGTGTATTTGAGAAGGATATTGCACTGGGTCAATTTTGGGTAGCCGATGCGGATGGCGATATTGCCGGTATCGCGGCCATCACCACCGATCAGGAACCTGAATATGCCAGTGTAGGTTGGGACCTGAATGAAACGGCAATAGTAACCCATCGCCTGGCGGTAAGCACCCGATACCGGGGCCGGGGTATAGCCGCGAAGCTGTTACAACAGGCTGAGCAGGAAGCAATAAAGAAAAATATAAAAGCATTACGCATCGATACCAACTCCGAAAATGAAGCTACTCAGCGACTTTTCCCTAAGCTTGGTTATGTGTTTGCAGGCGAAATAGGCTTGGGTTTCAGGCCCAACCTGCGGTTTTACTGCTACGAGAAACGGCTGGATTAAATAGTCAACTGTAAATTATTAACTAAGAGCCGCCGTATTTTAAATAATAATCACGTATCTCAAAAGCTGTGGTTAATTGTTATGTCACTATAATTAATTAAAAGAAAATTTGAACTTTTAATTGATTATTTCGTTTTTCTTGTATCTTTATGATCCCAAAATGGAACATCAGGCCTATCAACTCTCTATCAGCTCTTTAAGTGTCGGCACGTGGCTGCAAACACTGGTGTTTTATTTCATATTATTTTTGATGATCAATATTATCCTTGCCCAGTTAAATTTGTCGCCGTTCAAATTCTGGCTCAATTTTGGTCCCAAGAGGATCGAAGGCCAATTGGACGAATAACCAGGTAATTATTCACTTCTTCATTTCATATATTATATCCGTAATCTCTTATCTTTAGATAGAGGTTTTAACTTTTTCTAATCCCCGGTTTTATTTATGGCGGCAACTACTATTGAAGATATTATCACCTCCTTAGAAAACATTATTGCCGATTGTATTAACGCTAATAGCAGGCTGGGTTATTTTGCCGCTTTATATTTAAAGGTGACCAAAAGTGTGCAGCAAGGCATTGCAGCGGGGCAATTTATGGATGGCGAAAGAATGGAGAAACTCGATGTGGTGTTTGCAAGCCGTTACCTGGATGCCTATCAACAATGGAAAAACCATCAGCAGCCTACTTCATCGTGGACGGTAGCTTTTGAACAGGCAGAAAAGCCGGGCGTGTTGGTTTTACAGCATTTATTACTGGGCATGAACGCCCATATCAACCTCGACCTCGGTATTGCCGCTGTGGAAGTTTGCGGGCAACAACCTATTGCAACCTTACAGCAGGATTTTGACGCGATCAACACGATAATCGCCTCATTAACTTACCAGGTGTTGAACGAGCTTGGTAGGGTGTCGCCGCTGTTATCATTGCTCGGTTTGCATGCCACCAATAATTCAGCATTGATACAGTTTAGCATCAGTAATGCAAGGGACGGTGCATGGTGCTTTGCCGAAGACCTGATCCAAAAACAAGGCGATGCTTACAACCAGTGCATTACTCAAAGAGATAACACGATCAAACAATTAGCCGAAAGCCTGGTGAATGTTACCGGTTTTATGCGCTTTACCGTCTGGCTCATCCATATTTTTGAATGGAAAAACCCGGCTGCCATTATCAAAACGCTGAATGAATACCAGAAAAAGAAAATCGTAGTAAATAAAACATAGCCCGCTCGTCCAATATTCATTTTAATAATATCGCTTTGTTGCGCAGGCATATAGCAGAATGTATCTTTTATATTACCGTGTTTACTAATCAACACTTAATTTTATACATTTACCATTATAACCAATAGATATTTATGAAGAAGTTATTCATCCTGCTTGCTGTTATTTCGGCAAGTAATTGCCTGATGGCACAAACCAACAACGAATTGAGTCCGAAAGAAAAGAAACAAGGCTGGCACTTATTGTTTGATGGCAAAACCACGGATGGCTGGCATAATTATTTAAAACCGTCGGCAGGGCCGGCCTGGAGCGCCAGTGATGGTCTTTTACAACTTGATCCCAAGGTTAAAGACGGCAGGGGGGATATTGTGACTGCTAAAGAATATGAAAACTTTGAACTGGCAATAGACTGGAACATAGCCGAGGAAGGTAACAGTGGTATTATGTTTACTGTGCAGGAAGATAAAGCTTACGATAACACTTATGTAACCGGGCCCGAGTACCAGCTACTGGATGATAAAAAGGCCGAGGACAATAAGAAGCCCAATCACCTGGCTGGCTCGCTTTATGATATTATTGCTCCATCCAAAGAGGTGGAGAACCCTGCCGGGCAATGGAACCATACCGTGATACGTCTGCAAAACGGTAAGCTTACCTTTTGGCTGAATGGGGTGCAAATTGTTAAAACCCAGCTTTGGGACGCCAACTGGGATGCAATGGTGGCTAAAAGCAAATTTAAAGACTGGAAGGGGTTTGCCGCTTTCCACAAAGGGCACATCTCTTTACAAGATCATGGGTATCATATCGCGTTCCGCAATGTGAAAATACGCGAATTATAAGCGGTTAATTAGTGCCGTTACTTTAACAATCCTGTAACTATCTGGCCCATTGTGCGTACAAAGACGTAGCCGGCACCAGGTAGTTTTTTAGTCAGGATGCCTTTGTTTAAAGTTTAATTTGGTTACTAATTTCCACCCATTGAAGAATTTCTTATTCGCTTTATTTGCTGCCGCCATCATGTTTACCAGCTGCCAAAAAGATATAGGCGATGGGGTATCTATAAAAAGCGGCGACCTTGCAACCATCAATGGCCAGCTAAAAGGGACATGGGTGTTCCCGGTGCAAACCTTAAGCATTGTTGACAATACAGGCAAAGTTTTATCTCCCGCCAAGGGTATGCCCGCACCCGCATTTCAATTTGACGGCAGTACGAAAGTGAACATTATGCCCGATTTGCGAACGGTGTTGAAAGGTACCTATGAGCTTACCACCAAAAATGGATTTATTTATTTAGATGTAGTATATCCAGATCATACAACCACAGAATTCCAGGTTTTATTGGTTAGTAATGAAACATTAAAACTCAGTTCAACTGCACCTTATACTTATACAGACGCCAATAATAAACCCGTACAGGGAAATGCGATTACCAGTACGCAGCTTAAAAAACAAAACTCAGCCGATGTTACGGGAAGTTTTATTAGTGTTTCGGTAGTGAGCGATTCGCTATTTAATGTGGGCGTATATGTTACCCATAGTGGGGATGATACAGCCACTTTGCAAAACAGTAAAGAAAACGTTATAGGCACCTATAACTATGCATTTGTTGCAAAATCCGGTGATAATTTGGCTATTGATCTGCTCGGCAGCCCTGCGGGGTCTAACTTCTACGCCTATTATAAAGGTATACCGCTTTCCGGAGCTGTGCAAGTTGAGGGGAACGAAATAAAAACCGGTAGGGGGTGGAATATCCCTTAATCTAAAACCACTGGCTCTTTTTTAATTACGATTAGTACGGTATATCTCACGGTGTATAATTACAATTAAATCAAATTATTGTAACTACTTCATCCTTATTACCGTAGAAAAGTTTTGATGTGGGCTAAGCTCCCTCTCGTGAAAGCTTTTTATTAACTTAATATTATATCGTTATGGACTTTTTTTACTTGTTTTTGGTGGCAGGAGTAATAATTATATTTATTATCGTACAATACGACAAACAGAATAAAAAGAAGGTAAATGACATATTGCGGGCCAATAAAAATGTTCCACCATTGTTTATGCTGCGGTCAGCCGAACTCAAGGTAAACGCGATAAGATCAGCATTAAATACCCAGGACTTGTTTGATTCAGAAAAAACAGAGATCCAAAAAGTGCTTTCCCATCAGCTGGATCAATTAATTGCAAGTTACACCAACAGGCAGATCGCACTATCAGCATACTATGCCAGATTGGGTGCCCTGCTGATCTGTGTAAATGAGTTTAAAGATACCCGGATCGCTGTTGAGGTTTAGTTTTTTTAGTTGACTATGTTAGATTGAGTTGAATAAATTGATTTAACCTAATCAACCATTCTCTTAATCAACCCAATCACCTAATCCTCATTTCACTTTTATTCCCGATTTGATTATTATTGCATAAAAAGCAAATGTCTGACGACGCAATAGTAAAACGGTTAAAAGTAGTGGTAAAAGAGAATGGCGGGCAACTTGCTTTAGCCAATTCGATAGGCGTAGATCAGGGGTTTATCAGCAAAGTGATCAATAAAAAGCAGGAGGTAAGCTATTACCTTATTCGCAAACTTTGTTTCCAGCTAAAATATTCGCCCGAATGGCTCATCATCGGTACCGGAGAAAAAAAACTCAACAAACCCGAATCGGCCAAGCTTATCACTGAAATACAAATGCTGCGTACCGAAGTGGATATTTTGCACGCCCGTATGCATGTGTATGAAATGCAACTGAATGAGTTGAAAGGTACTAAGGTAGGAGATGAGCAGAAGGCAGCGGGGTAGGGTGGAAGCCGAAGTGTCCAAGTCGAAATTTCCTTTTTATAAAGACTTACGAAGTTTTTAAAACTTCGTAAGTCTAACAAGCGTAGCTTAGAATCTTTAATTATCACTAACTATAGCTTGTTTTTTCCGCTGTTTATTTACACTATGCTTCCGCAGGAAATTATAAGTAAAACTAAAGCCCATATACTGAGTGCTGCGGCTGCTGTTAGTGCCGTCAAAAAAGTAATAACCCTGTAAAACAGCCAGGGCTGAATTTTCGGATATATTAAAATTAATACTATTGCATATTTCGGTCATCAAGCCTTGCTTTGCTTTAAACACATATCCTCCGCCCAAACATAACCCCTCCGCAAACCTGCCTTTTGAGAAAATATTTATAGTAGGCCTAAACTCCAGGAACCTTGTGGTATCACCGCCTGAATTAAGC
>JABDFM010000065.1 GCA_013286565.1 Bacteroidota bacterium | reverse complement strand
GACTGTTAAATCCACTGGTGTTATCCACATGAGCTGAGGCGCCAACATTAAACGTTTGGGTAGATCCATCAATAGTAACAGTTATGGTACCCGTGGTGCTTGGAGGAGTTGAGCTCTTTTTACATGAGGACAAAACAAGCAGTACACAAAAAGACAATAATAATAGTTTGAAGTTTTTCATTTTGAAAAGGTTTAGGATGTTTTTTTATTTATTATGCGCAAGGTAGTTTTTTGAATTTATCTATACAAATAAATTCCTATGTATCCGGGACAAAACGCATTAAAATAATACTGTAAATATCATTGCAAACCGATGTGGAGTTAGGTGGCTTCTGATGGAGCCAGGTATTGATGGTTGTTTTTTTCTATAAACCCATACTTATCCACCCTAACACATTGGGGTTATAACCCGGCTCAAATATGTCAATCCGACAAATAAGAAGATCAAACAAGGCCGCAATTTTTTTACAACAAAAAGAGACCGCTTACGTAAAAGTGTATTACTAAAACAATGAGTGAATCAATCACTATTAAAACCTGATTAGTAGAACTTTAATGGTTAAACTAAATAACTTGATCGGATCTGTTATAACAAGGAATATCAAATATTTCATTACCGTCATTTTCATGGCAGTGTCTGCTTGTGTATTTGCACAAAATCAACAATTGCACTTTGACCATCTCGGAACAGCGGATGGTCTTTCGGAGCTTACCCCCCTTTGTATGCTGCAAGACAGCAAGGGGTTTGTCTGGATTGGTACTGAAGATGGTTTAAACAGGTATGATGGGTATAAATTCAAAATATTCAGGAACGATGTAAAGGACGCCACAAGCATTGGCAGCAATTATGTCCAGGATATAACCGAAGATAAGAATGGAAATATTTGGGTTGCAACAGCAGGTGGCGGTTTAAATAAATTTGACCGGAAAACAAATACTTTTTATCATTATCGGCATAATGTAAAAAACAAGAATAGCATTTCAAGTGATTTTGTAAGTAAGATCATAACTGATGTGTCAGGAAAAATGTGGTTGGCTACACAAGATGCAGGTTTAAATCTTTTCGACCCTAAAACTGGTAACAGCATCCATTATTTTCATAATGAGAATAACCCTAAAAGTATCAGCGCAAATGATATTATGGCTATTTGTCGCGATAGCAATAATAATATATGGGTAGGTACGGTTAATAATGGACTGAGTTTATTTGACCGGCAGGCAAATGATTTTATAAACTTTAAACATTCCGAGGCTGATAAAGGGTCAATTTCGGCAAATAAGATAACAGCAATTTTTGAAGATAGTAGGCACCATTTATGGGTAGGAACACAGGAAGCTGGGCTTAATCTTTATGACAGTGCAACGGGTGTATTCAAACATTTTAAGAATGATCCGCACAATAGCAACTCGGTAGTGCACAATAGTATTCAAAGTATTGCCGAAGATGAGAGCCATAATTTGTGGATAGGAACAGAAAACGGGGGCCTTAGTATTTATAATGATGAGTGGGATCAGTTTTTTAGCTACCAACATGATGATGTTGATAACAGCAGCCTGACCAACAATTCTGTTGATGTTATAATGAAAGATAAGGACGGCAATATGTGGCTTGGAACCTTTGCCGGCGGTATTAATTTATATAAGAAAAGCAAAGGCGATTTTGTTCATTATAAACATAATTCGTTATCTACCAGCCTGTCTAATGATTTTGTGCTTAGCATACTTGAAGACAGTAATTATAATATATGGGTTGGCACAGACGGTGGAGGCTTAAATCTGTTTAACCTGAAAACCGGCAAGTTTAAAACATACAAACATAAGGATTCTGACAAAAGCAGCATATCCGGAGATAATATATTGACTATTAAGGAAGATGATCAAAAGAATTTATGGATAGGTACATGGGGAAATGGGGCAAGCATAATGAACCCCAATACCAGGACTTTCAGATCTTTTAAACATAACGTTGCTGATCCGGCAAGCTTAAGCGACGATAATATATATTGCATTGCCCAAACTCTCGATAAAAGGATATGGCTGGGCTCATTTGGCGATGGTATTAATTTATACCAGCCTAAAACAAATAACTTTATTCACTATAAAAACAAACCGGGTGATCCCAAAAGCTTGTGTAATGATAGAATAAATGCACTTTTTAGCGATAGCAAGGGCACCCTTTGGATTGGTACTGATGACGGGTTAAGCATTTTTGATGCTAAAACAAATACTTTCACCAATTTTATACATGATGATAAAAAGAATAGCCTGAGTAATAACACAATATCTGATATTTTGGAGGATCATCATGGTAATATATGGGTATGTACCCTGGGAGGCTTAGATCTTTTTGATCCCCTGACCCGGCATTTTACCGTCTATAAAACAAAAGATGGTTTGCCAAATGATTATACACAGGCAATACTTGAGGATGATAAAGGGATGCTTTGGGTAAGTACCAATAATGGGATAACTAAGTTCGACCCGATAAAAAAGACTTTTAAAAATTTTACAACTGAAAATGGATTGCAGGGAGACGAATTTAAAGAACATTCAGCCTTTAAAAGCCGCACAGGTGCTTTATATTTTGGGGGTGTAAACGGATTTAATTCGTTCTTTCCCGACCAAATGACCCTTCCTTCATACAATCCGCCACTGGTTTTAACTAAATTTCAGGTATTTAATAAAACGATAGAGGCCGCTAAAAACGAAAATGATCCATCACCTTTAAAAGAGGACATTTCTGAAACAAAGTCCATCACCTTATCTCATGATCAGTCGGTTATCTCGTTTGAATATGCTTCGTTAGATTATTTATCGCCCGCTAAAAAGAAATATGCCTATATACTGGAAAACTTTGATAAAGGATGGAATTATGTAGATGATAAGAACATTGCCGTTTATACCAATATTCCCCCTGGCCATTATGTTTTTAAAGTTAGAAGCCAGAATGGTGAAGGGAAGTGGTCGCCCAGGATATTAAGTCTAAAAGTTACCATTGTACCTCCTTTTTGGCAAACCTGGTGGTTTGAGTTATTGGCCGCAGTTTTTATTGTGGGGAGCATTTATGCGCTATATCGTTTCCGGGTTAATATCATCATCAGGCAAAAAGCGAAACTAGAACGTGAAGTAAAAGAGCGCACCGCGCAGGTAGTGCGGCAGTCAGAAGAATTGCAGGTACAATCAGAGAACCTGCAATCGGTGAATGAAGAGTTACAGGCACAATCTGAAGAATTGCAGTCGGTAAATGAAGAATTGCTTTCTCAATCAGAAGAAATGCAATCGTTGAACGAGGAGCTACAGGCACAATCTGAAGAATTACAGGATCAAAAGAACCAGGAATATCTTGCCCGCCAGGAGGCGGATAAGGCAAACGAAGCAAAAAGCATTTTCCTGGCCACCATGAGCCACGAGATCCGTACCCCTATGAACGGAGTAATTGGTATGGCTTCGCTACTGTCAGAAACTACCTTGAATAACGAACAACGCGAATACACAGAAACTATTATCAACTGCGGCGATAGCCTGATCAATGTGATCAATGATATCCTGGACTTTTCAAAAATAGAATCCGGTAAAATGGATATCGAGGAAGTGGATTTTGATTTGCGTCAAAATATTGAGGAGATCATGGATATGTTCTCGCAAAAAGCCGCCGAACAACGCCTTGACCTGATCTACCAGATCGACTTCAATCTTCCCCATTATGTAGTGGGCGATAGCCTTCGTTTAAAACAGGTAATTATAAACCTGATTAATAATGCGATAAAGTTCACTTCTAAAGGCGAAGTGTTTATCAAAGTTTTTCTTTCGCAGGCCTTTTCAAATGATGAGTTGGAAATTGGTATCAGCGTAAAGGATACTGGCATAGGGATACCCGAGGATAAGCTTTCGAGCCTGTTTAAGCCATTTTCACAAGGCGACTCGTCCACCACCCGCAAATATGGTGGTACTGGTTTGGGGCTGATCATCAGCGAGCGTTTAGTTAAACTGATGGGCGGAAATGTATGGGTTGAGAGTCGTTTAGGTGAGGGATCGACCTTTAATTTTACCATCAAGACCAAAACAAGCAATAAGTCAGTTAGCGAAATGCTGTTATTGCCGGGGATCAATAATATACAGGGCAAACGTATATTACTGGTTGATGATAATAAAACAAACCTTGATATTTTAGAAGCCCAGATGCAGCATTGGAAACTTTCGACGGTAGCCTGTTCATCTGCGAAGCAAGCCCTGGAAATACTGACAACTGATAAAGGTTTTGACCTGGTGATATCTGACATGGAAATGCCCGGTATGGATGGTGCCGACCTGGCCCGTGAGATCAAAAATATGGCGAGGCCGGTTCCTGTTATTGTTTTAACTTCAATTGGCGATACTACCCGTAAAAAATACCCAGACCTATTCTCAGAAGTGTTGATCAAGCCGGTTAAGCAGAAACAGCTATTTAAGAGTATATATACTGAATTAGGTGAACGAAAAGAAGTTGTAAAGATCGAAGAAAAACAAAGTGCTGTACTTGATCCTGACTTTGCCCGGCAGTACCCGATAAATATTCTGATAGCTGAGGATAACCCGATCAATCAAAAGTTAATTGAACGTGTATTGGTTAAATTGGGGTATCGTGCTGACATTACCAATAATGGCCTTGAGGCTTTAAATAAGATCAAAGAAACACCATATGAGGTGGTATTAATGGATATCCAGATGCCGGAAATGGATGGGCTGGAAGCTACGAGACAGATACGTAAGCTCAATATCCCTCAACCAATTATCGTGGCCATGACGGCGAATGCCCTTTCGGAAGACCGTGATATCTGCATTAACAATGGCATGGACGACTATATCTCAAAACCTATGAAGCTGGAGGCCCTGGTAGCTATTTTAAAAGTAGCGTATAACTCCAAAAGGGGATCGGTAGAGATCTGATGATTTTGATTAATTTCAATACCTCTCATAAATAGCATCAAAATAATTAATGCTTTATTTGTTAGTTTTCATATTAATCGTAATATTGCGATATAATTATGGGCTTAACCAAATCAGAGATATTCACAGACGAGCAAAACGGGCTTGCCACTTTGCTTAAAGCGATGGCACATCCTGCGCGTATTGCTATTTTGCAGCAAATACTAAAGGCTAATGCCTGCATTTGCGGCGATTTGACCCACGAACTGGGATTGGCACAGCCAACTATATCGCAGCACCTAAAGGAATTGAAAACAGCTGGTTTGATAAAAGGAACTATTGAAGGGGTAAGTGTTTGTTATTGCATCAACCCTATTATATGGAACGAATTTAAAGACCAAATGGCCGTTTTTTTTGCTGCGTATGATTTGAAGGATACTTGCTGTTAAAAATTTGAATTGATTGATCGCTATATCGCAATAAACAAATAAGATCATGAATAAAGAAGCCATCAACTGGAGAGTATTTAAGGATACCTTATTAAAACACCCCGACCTTGACCTGCAATTTCAATATGGAGCAAGCAAATGGGTAAATGCCTCTTATCATATTACCGAGATCAAGCAAGCTCCAATTACTTCGGTTGATTGCGGCGGTGTGAAAAATGAATGGACTGAAATCATTGTTCAACTTTGGGTGCCAGAAGGTCAGCAACAATTACGCTCAATGAAAGTAAGGAAAGCTTTATCAATTGTTGAGATCGTAGAAAAAATGTTGCCTTTAAATCCCTACGGAACAGTTAAGATCGAGTTTGGCAACTCTGAATTTGATACCCGCCAAATGTTCCCTAATGAAATTACCGTTGGTGGAGAGAACCTAATTGTTGATCTGCGCCCTGATGCGGTGCAATGCAAAGCCATCAGCAGGGGAGGTAGTTGTGGCACAAACGACAAAGGTGAGCAATGTTGCGCACCTGCTGAAAAACCAAAAATAGAATTAAAGAACCTGGCAGTAGCTGCTGAAGCCTGCTGCGCACCGGGTGGAGGTTGCTGCTAAATAATATATAATCCTTAGAACCTAAATAATGATACAACATAAAGTTTTATTCGTCTGTATCCATAATTCTGCCAGGAGCCAGATGGCTGAGGCTTTTTTATCAAAACACGGTGACGGGCTATTTGAGGCAGAAAGCGCTGGTCTTGAACCGGGGTTACTAAACCCAAACGTAATTACAGTAATGCAGGAAATGGGTATTGATATCAGTCAAAACAAAACCAAAAGCGTGTTTGATCTGCTTAAAGAGGGCCGCAGCTACAGTGTCGTAATTACTGTTTGCGATGCAGCAAGTGCGGAAGCCTGCCCGGTATTTCCAGGAAAATCAAAGAAAATTGGCTGGTCATTTTCAGACCCATCATCTTTCAAAGGTACAAAAGATGAAGTTCTTGAAAACACCCGTAAAGTAAGAGATGAAATAGAAAAACAAGTACTTGCTTTTATTAAAGAAGCAAGCAACGTTGAATACTGGACAAAATAGTTTCCTGAAAAACATACCCCTGATGAAAAACTATATCGCTGAACTGATCGGAACATTCGCGCTTGTTTTTTGTGGCACAGGATCTATTATTATTGATCAGCAGTCGGGTGGTGCAGTTACCCATGTTGGCATCGCCATAACCTTTGGTCTTATCATCATGAGCATGATCTATAGCCTGGGCAATATATCAGGAGCGCATTTAAACCCAGCTGTAAGTATTGCTTTCACCGTATCGGGACGTTTTCCTATAAAACGGCTTCCTGGTTATATAATCAGTCAAATAGTAGGTGCTTTATTTGCCAGTTTGACTTTGAGATTCCTTTTTCCAGCTAATCAACTTCTTGGCGCAACTATACCTGCCGGAACAGAAATGCAGTCGTTCATTCTTGAATTGATATTAACTTTCTTTTTAATGCTGGTAATTATCAATGTAGCGGTTGGCAGTAAGGAGCAGGGTATGTTTGCCGGGCTTGCAATCGGCGCTGTGGTAGGGTTGGAGGCTATGTTTGCCGGTCCCATCTGCGGTGCATCCATGAACCCGGCACGTTCTCTGGCGCCAGCCATCGTTTCCGGACATCTCGAACATCTTTGGATATATATTCTTGCTCCTGTTACTGGCGCCGTGTTGGCTATACCCGTCTGGAAATATCTAACCAGTTAGGATACTACCTTTTTGCCTGTCTTACTCCATTTTTGCAGTATCGCTATGATCTCTGCCAGCTTCATGGGTTTGCTCAGGTAATCATTCATCCCGGCTTTAATACATATTTCCCTATCCTCACGCATGGCGTTGGCGGTCATGGCTACAATAATGGGTTGCTCCTCCATGTGCAGACGTATAAATTGAGTGGCTTCCAATCCGTCCATTTCGGGCATCTGGATATCCATCAGTATCAGGTCGTATTTCTTTTTCGCAACCATTTCTAAAACTTCATGACCGTTTGCTGCAACCTCGGGTTTGTAGCCCATTTTGCTGAGTATGTGTATGGTCAGTTTCTGGTTTACAAAATTGTCTTCGGCTATCAGGATTTCCATTGGGTGCTGCAAGGCAAACTCAACGGAGAAATCTGTTTTAACGCGTTGAGGTTCTTTAACTACACTGATATCCTTTAGCTGATCGATTATATGTTTATATAATACATGGTGCTTGGTAGGTTTTGTTAAAATAACATCAAACAAGTGCCCCTCGTTCCTGCTCTGCTCACGGCCTATCGAACTTAGTAGAATGATGCGTGTACCCGGATAGTTTTTCCTGATATTGGTAGCGAGTACAATACCGTCCATTTCGGGCATATTCATATCAGATATTATCAAGTCAACCTTACCACCGCCAGCTAATATATCAAGCGCCTGCTTGCCCGATTCGGCCATTACCGGTATAAATTTCCACTGTGTAAGCTGTGCAGCCAGGATGTTGCGGTTGGTATAGTTATCATCAACTACCAGTATCCGTTTATTTTCTACGTCGGCTACATTAATGTGTACATAATTACGCTGAGCTTTTAACCCCACTTTTGGTTTGATGCTAAAATGGAAAGTAGTGCCTTTACCCGGCTCGCTTTCAACACTTATTTTACCGCCCATCAGTTCGATCAATTTTTCGCTGATAACTAATCCCAGCCCTGTACCGCCATATTTCCTGGTGGTGCTTGAGTCAACCTGCGAAAATGCTTTAAACAACTTGTTTAATTTATCAGGAGGGATGCCTATCCCGGTATCGCGTACACTGAATAATAATTCCAGGTTGTCATGAATACTGCGCATTACCTTTACACCGATAAATATCTCGCCCTTACTGGTAAATTTCACAGCATTGCCAACTAAATTAATCAGGATCTGCCTCAACCGTAAACCATCACCAATAATTTGAGTAGGTACATTATGTTCTATCTGGTACACCAGGTCGAGGTTAAGTCTTGCTGCGTTCCCCGCAAATACGTCCAGTACGCCTTCAACACAATCCCTCAGGTCAAAATCCTGTTCTTCCAGCTCCATATTTCCCGATTCAATTTTCGAGAAATCAAGGATATCGTTTATTACTGTTAATAAGGCATCACCACAGCTCTTAATGGTATCGGTAAATTCTTCTTGTTCCTGCGTAAGCTGCGTGCTGGATAGCAGGGTAGCCATCCCGATCACCCCGTTCATTGGGGTTCGTATCTCGTGGCTCATGGTAGCCAGGAATATACTTTTAGCTTTATTGGCCCGCTCTGCCTCTTCGCGTGCTTTTTCAGCCTCCTCGCGCGATCTGCGCTCGTCAACCGTCATTTTAGCCAGCATTTCTGTACGTTCCTTTACTTGTTTTTCCAATTCTTGCTGCCGCGATTGAATAGCTTTTACCCGGAATTTGAATAGCAAATACACAATGCCTACTATCAATACTACAGCGAGTACCCTAAACCACCAGGTTAACCAGAAAGGCGGAATGATATGAATTTCCAAACTGCTCTTAACAGGTGACCACAGACCAGCGCTGTTTTTATATTTTATTCTGAATGTATAGTGCCCTGGAGGAAGGTTGGTATAGGAAGCGGTGTTCCTGCTGCCTACATAGTTCCAATCAGAATCAAACCCATCTAATTTAAAAGCATATTGTTTTTTATCGACAGAGCCGAAGTCAAGAGCAGCATATTCTATGGAAACATCCGATTGTTTGTAGGTCAGATTGATAGACCGGGTATCCGAAATATCCTGTTTTAAAGGGGACGGATCATTACTGTCTTTTGCAATAGCGAGTGGTTTGTTAAATAACTGGAATGACGTTACTACTAAAGGCGAAAATGCGATCGGGTTTAATATCTGGTCAGGATAAAATGCATTAAATCCATTTATACCACCAAAATACATTTTACCGTCGGCTGTTTTTAAGGCAGAGTGGGGCTTAAATTCATCTCCCTGTATGCCATCTTCCGTCGTGTAATTTTTAAAACTCTTATTAACGGGGTCAAATACAGACAATCCGCTATTGGTACTTACCCATAATTTGCCATAATCATCTTCTTTTATAGCATAGGCAATATCACTTGGTAAACCATCCTTTTTAGTATATACCGTAAAATGTTTGGTTACCGGGTTAAACAGGTCGAGCCCAGAAAGGGTAGTTAGCCATAAATTACCTTTACTGTCCTCAAAAATGTCGGTTACGCCATTATTACTCAGGCTGTTCTTTTTTTCGTCATGCAGGAAGTGGGTAAACGTATTTGTTTTGCGGTCCATCAGATCAAGACCCGCATCTGACGTGCCTATCCACAAGTTTCCCTTTTTATCTTCACATAAAGAATAGATGTAGTTGCTGCTTATACTATGCGGATCATGAACATCTAACTTGAAATTTTTGAAAGTTTTTGTTTTTTTATCATAGCAGTCAAGGCCATTGCCAAATATACTGATCCAGGTCTTTTTATCCCTGGTATGGATCAGGTTGTAAACGTTATTACCACTTAAACTATTGGGATTTGCGGCATCTTTATTAAGATAGCTAAATGTTTGAGTTTTAGGATTCAATATGCTGATCCCGTTTCCCCAGGTGCCTATCCATATATCATCATCTTCATCCTGGTTAACAATCAGCACATAGTTACCGGCTAAACTTTTTTTCCCGCCTGGTTGATGTTTGTAATTGACGAAGGTGCCATTTTGAGGATCGAACTTGTTTACACCGCCGCCATCAGTTCCAATCCAGATATTGTTGTCTTTATCTTCGAAAAAAGACAATACATAATTATTTGATAAACTGCTTGGTAATGAATTGTGCCGGTAAAGTGTAAAACTTGCCGTGGTTTTCTTGAAAAGATTTACCCCGCCGCTAAAGGCTCCCAGCCACATATTGCCCAACCTATCTTTGCATATCGAGTAAATGGAATTACCATCAATACTATTGTCATCAACTTCATCATGATGATAATTGTTAAACTTACCTGCGTTGATATCCAGGATGGATAACCCACCGTTTTCTGTACCTATCCACAAATTCCCGGCTTCATCCTTTTTTAAACTATATATGGTATTGCTTGAAATACTGTTTGCATCCTCTTTATGCATAAAACGACGCAGGAATGTTTTGCTCTTTTTATCAAATAAATACAGCCCATCTTCCTGTGTACCTACCCATAACTGATCTTTATTATTCTCGAGTACGCAGAGAACATTGTTTCCAACTATATTTTTAGTCTGCGGGTCTTTATATGGGAACCTTGAAAAAGTATTATTCTGGCTGTTATACAGGTTTAATCCTCCGGTAGAGGTACCTACCCATAAATTATGTTGCGAATCTTCAAATACGGTACGTACATTATCATCATCAATGCTATTCGCATCAATTTTTGAATGTAAATGATGGTGAAATATCTTTTTCCTTACATCGAGGTAATCCAGGCCGCCATTTTGGGTAGCTACCCATAAGTTACCATCAGAATCAACAGTTAGCCTATTGATGATATTATTTGAAATACTGTTGTTGTTATGATCATCATGCAGGTAGCGTGTAAAAATGCCGGTATTTCTTCCGTACCTGTTTAATCCGCTTTGCGTAGCTATCCAGATGTTTCCCTCATGATCCTCAACAACATCGGTGATCATGTTATTGCTAATGCTGTTATCATCTTTAGCATCATAGCGATAGGTAATAAATTTATAGCCATCATACCTGTTCAAACCATTCCTGCTACCGATCCACATAAACCCGCGACTATCCTGGATGATACAATTGACATTAATCTGTGATAGCCCTTCCCTTGTCCCGAAATGATCGAACTTGAGGCTTTGATTTTGAGAAAAAGTTAGTAAGGGTGCGCTTAAAAGCACAATAACTACCAGGTATTTAAATACGCTGGTCAAGCGCTGGGCGCTGCACTTTAATAGAAAATATTGAATATTAGGGGTCACCTTTTCCAGGTAAAAATTATTAATAATGGTACTAACTTACTTTATACGTAAGCGCCCCTGATAAGTTCAGGGTCAGGGCAAAAAAAACCGAGTAAAAAAAATAATTTAGAGGGATGGGTAAATGGACAAAAAAAGGCCTTATCCTTTGCAGATAAAGCCCTTTTTATTGAATTTTTTGCTGGTAGCTATAACTCTCTTACCCAGATATTGCGATAGCTGATAGGTATGCTTTTATCGCCATGCGCCTGCAATTTTATTGACGATGGCCCATGTGCTTTATATTCGGGCTTCCCTATATACAAAGTGGGGCCTAATAATGTAAAGTTGTTCTCAACCAGTACGCCGTTAAAAAATACAGTCACTCTTGCGGGTGATTTCAGCGAACCATCTTCATTAAAAACGGGTGCGGTCCATACTATATCATAAGTTTGCCATTCACCGGGCTTCCTGCCGGGATTAGCAAGGGGAATAGCCTGCTTATAAATACTGCCTGCCATGCCATTTACATAGGTTTTGTTATTGTAGGGATCTAACACTTGCAATTCATAACCTGCATCACCTTTGCCCAATGAAGCAAGAAATACACCACTGTTACCCCTGGCTTGGCCTGTACCGGCTATATCAACAGGTTCGCGCCATTCCAGGTGCAACTGGTAGTTGGTAAATTTGTGCTTGGTTTCAATATTGCCATATTGCTTATTTACAGTCAATATATTATGCGCAACATCCCACTTTGCTGGTGATTGATCGTCAGCCTGTACCCATTCATCCAGGTTTTTACCATCAAATAAAACGATGGCGTCTGATGGGGCATCAGCGAATGTTTTTCCCGGTACAACCACTTTTGGAATAGGATCCCATACTTCAGTATCTTCTGGTTTTGCTTTTTCCTGTGCGTTAGCCATAAAAAAACTCCCGGCTATTAAAGCGGTTAGTATGATCTTGGATTTCATTTTTGTAAATTTTAGTTAACTGGTTTCAAATTAAACGTGTAAAACATTTTTAATGTACGCTGCACTCTCTGTAATACTTACGTAAGGGTCTATATTGATATAGTTTTCCTGCTCCATAATAAAATGGTTTACGCCGGCTGCTTTTGCTTTTGGGATGATCGTTTTAAAATCAATGCTTCCCTTACCGATCTCGGTATTAATATCAGGATTCTTTTTGTCCCTGTCCTTAATATGAACGAGCGCAAACCTTCCCGGATGCTTCTCAAATATCTTAACCGGGTCCTGCCCGGCACGCACTACCCAGAATATATCCATTTCCATGTGGACCAGTTTAGGGTCAGTATTTTTTAATATGGTATCATAAAAAGTAGTGCCATCAATAGGTTTCCACTCAAAATTGTGGTTATGATATCCTAATTTCAAGCCTGATTTTTTACATATTTTGGCAGCTTTATTCAAATTCTCAGCAACTTTTTTGAAATCATCCGCACTTTTTAAAACACTCTCGTCTATTGACGGAACGATCACATAAGTTTGCCCGGTAATATTGGCGGCTTCTATGTAACTGTTAAGGTCATCGGTTTTTCCCTCAACAAAAAACTGGTTCAATCCATAATGCCCGCTTGCAGTAGTTAAGCCATTGGATTTGAGTAATGAACCGAACTCTTTTGCATCCAATCCCCAGAAACCAACCTTTTTCGAATATCCAAACGTTTCCACTTCTTTGTAGCCTGCCTTAGCTACTTTTGCAATTACGCCTTTTACATCTTTGGGTAACTGGTCGCGAAGGGAATATAACTGTAAACCAGCTATATGGCCGACTGGTGCTGTGGCCTTTAGCAGAGTAGGGGCTGCCAGCATACCCGCCGCCGCCAATCCCGCCTGGGCTATAAATGTTCTTCTTGTTGTCATAGTAGGTAGATGTTTGTTTATTTAGATAGATTCATTAGAAAAATTATACATCACATATCTGGATAGACTGACGCAGTGAAGCGATCTTATCTGCACGCTTAGGCACAAATTCCTGCCCAACATAACCTTTAAACCCGGTGGCAACAATGGCGCGCATTACAGCAGGGTAAAATAGCTCCTGTGTATCATCGATCTCGTGCCTGCCCGGTATGCCACCGGTATGGAAATGCGCAATATATTGATGGTAATCAGTAACATTACGGATAATATCACCTTCCATTATCTGCATGTGGTAAATGTCAAACAAGAGTTTAAAGTTCTCCGAACCCAAACGCTTGCACAGTTCAACGCCCCATTCCACATGATTGCATTGGTAATCCTTATGATCAATTTTGCTGTTCAGCAACTCCATACATAACACCACTTTATGTTTTTCAGCTAATGCTAATAATGGCTTAAGGCCCTCTATACAATTCTTCCATCCGGTTTCATCATCCTTGCCTCTGCGACTTCCGCTAAAGCAGATCAGGTTGGTATAACCATTTTTGGCTACCAACGGAATCATCTCGGTATAATTTTTCTGAAGCGTAGCGTGGAATTGCGTATCACCAAATGCATCGGTCAGGTTGATCTCGGCACCATTACACATGGGCGAATACAGACCATGCTTTTGCAGTGTGGGCCAATCTTTAGGTCCGCAAAGGTCGATCCCTTTTATGCCTATCTCTTTTGACACTACGCAAAGTTGATCGAGCGTTAATGCCGGGCTATAGCACCAGGGACTTACCGAATGATTAATATTGCCTTTAAGGGGCAGAAACCCTTGCTCATTATCAGCGGGTGTGGTGAAAGAAGATAACATACCTGATACGGTTACTGCCGCTGTGCCTGCAAGCAAATTTTTAATGGCTGATCTGCGGTTTTGTTGATTACTCATGGTTTTATATTTCCAATCTTAGTGAATGCTCCTCAATACCAGTTCAGATTTTTGAACGGGACTCTTGTCTTTGAAAAATATAACGGATATTAAAAAACAAGCGCTGTTATTTTTTCAGCGATAAAATATACTGTACCATAGTGCGGGCATCATCCATAGATAATGACGCGTGCGGCCCCATTGGTATAGTACCCCAGTTGCCACTACCGCCTTTGATGATCTTATTGGCCAAAGTATCGATCACAGCAGGGGATGAGGTGTATTTTTTAGCCACATCAACAAAAGCCGGGCCTATTAATTTTTCCTGTTCTTTGTGACAGGTACCGCAATCTGCTTTGGCTATTAATTGCGCTCCAGGAGCGGATGACATTCCGGCGGCAGCAGCCGGAGCTGAACTGGAGTCTTTTTTTGCTGATGCTGTGCTATCAGCGCCAGAGCTATTATCTGATTTACCATTGCCGCAGGCGGCTATTACCAGGCTAAGGCCAAAAATTATGAATGTTTTTTTCATGAGTGATTTTGTATTGATTTAATAAAATTGTTTTACCCCGCAATTTAATAGCAATCCTGTAAAATCGGGACTAAAATTTAAATCTATTTTTATACTGATAATTCCTGTATCCCTTCACCCTGTTGTAAAGGCTGTATTTTATTTTTTGACCGCATATAGATAACCAGGCCTGTAAAAGCTACTATTAATACCAAAGGTATTACCAGTGTTGCTTGTAATATTTTTGGCCCGGCAGTTACGCTATTGCCATTAGCTGCTGCAACTATTTGGTCATAATGCCTGCCCATGATAATAGTATACAACGATACGGCAAACATACCCGCGCCACCCATCAGGTTTAAACCGATTGCACCTGTTTTTGGCATGTTTTGATTTACAAATCCCAGCATAGTTGGCCAGAAATAACATACCCCCATACCGAAGATAATAGCGGCCGCATAAAGGGCAGGGCCGCTTACCGTGCTAAGCATATAAATGCCAATTGAGGCGAGAATAGTAGAGATCAACAATAAAACCTGGGGCGAAAAAAGTTTTAAAACCGGTTTGGCGAATCCTCGTCCCAATACCATTACACCGGTTTCAAGCGTCAATAACAGTATTGCATTATCTGATACATTTTTTAATAACACATCAATCCACTGACCCGTAAACAACTCTGTTATAGCTGTACCAAACATGCAGACGAACATGAAAATGAATAGTGGGTTCCAAAGAGCTTTATACATTCCTGCAGTTGATACACCAGATGCTACTCGTTCCGTAACTGGGAAATCCAGTTTCGAGAACAGGTAACCATAAATTAAAGTAGGGATAAGCATTAAGCCAACCTTAAATTCAAGGATATATTTTGGCTCCCAGGTTAAATGTAATGCATTGATCGCAAAAACCAGTAAGCTGCCTATTACAATGCCACCAGGAAACCACAGGTGAAAGTGGTTCAGCTTAGTGGTTTTATTATCAGTATACAAGGATGTAACTAGAGGATTGCAAGCCGCTTCAACTGTTCCGTTTGCTATCCCGATCATTAAAGTTGAAAGAAATAATGACCAGTAGCCAGTAGCAAAAACCGTCATTAATATACCCGCCAGGTGGAAAAGAAAAGCCAGTACGAGCAAGCGTTTCATTCCAATAATATCCACTACAAAGCCGCCGATAACTACGGCAATCGGGAATCCATAAAAAGCAGTAGCAGTTATAGCCGCTAACTGAGTTTTATCAAGGCCAAAAAGAGACCCAAAATCATTGAGTGTCCCGGCACGGATACCAAATGATAAGGAGGTTACCAGCAATGACAGGCAACTTGCCCGAAAGAGTTGTGTACGGTTAATAGTTTGCATGATGGTATTTTAGGTTTTAATTGGTTTCTTATTCTTTTAATACGTGTGCGTCAGCTTTTAATCTAATCCCAGCAGTCTGCGATTAAACGCGTCGTCTGATCCGGAAGCTGCAAAATCATCAAATGCTTTTTCCGTAACTTTTATAATATGATCTTTTATAAATATGGCCCCTTCTCTTGCACCATCTTCAGAATTTTTTAGTGCACATTCCCATTCCAATACAGCCCATCCTGTGTAATCATATTGGGTTAATTTACTAAAAATGCCTTTAAAATCAACCTGTCCGTCGCCCAGGGAGCGAAAACGACCAGCACGGTCAATCCAATTCTGGTAGCCGCCATAAACACCCTGTTTCCCGGTAGGATTAAATTCCGCATCTTTCACATGGAACATCTTTATCCGTTCGTGATAATTGTCAATATATTCCAGGTAATCAAGGCATTGCAATACAAAGTGGGAGGGATCATATAACAGGCAAGCCCGTGGGTGATTTTTTACCTTATCCAAAAACATCTCATAAGTAATGCCATCATGCAGATCTTCACCGGGGTGTATCTCATAGCAAAGGTCTATTCCGCATTCATCATAAATATTCAGGATGGGTTCCCAGCGTTTGGCCAGTTCTGTGAAACCTAAATCAACTATACCAGCCGGTCGTTGTGGCCATGGGTACATCATTGGCCAAAGTAAAGCGCCGCTAAAAGTTACGCTGGCATTCAATCCCAGGTTTTGTGATGCTTTTGCAGCATATTTAAGCTGTTGTACAGCCCATTTTTGTCTTTCAGCAGGATTGTTTTTATAGGCATCGGGCGCAAATGCATCAAATAAGCTATCATAAACGGGGTTTACTGCAACCAGTTGACCTTGTAAATGGGTTGATAGTTCCGTGATCTCGAGCCCCTGTTCGTTCACCTTGCCTTTTATTTCATCAGCATAGGCTTTACTTTCAGCTGCTTTTTGCAGGTCGATAAAACGGGCGTCATTGGTCGGTAGCTGAACGCCTTTATAGCCCAAATTTTTTGCCCATTTACAGATCGATGATAGGTTGTTAAATGGTTCCTGGTCGCCTATAAATTGCGCTAAAAATATTGCAGGCCCTTTGATTGTTTTCATAAATGCTTAATTAACAATATAATCAGTCCATTTTTTATCCGACTGACTGGATGCCACCACATTATCAATAAACGCCATACCTCTTATACCATCATCAACTCCCGGAAAATCAAGCCATTCGGCATGGGGTTGTTCGTTATTCAATTTAGCGCTTAAGGTTAATGCGAAATTGCGGTACAGGTTTCCAAATGCTTCTAAATAGCCTTCGGGGTGCCCACCAGGTGTGCGACAGTTATGCGTAGCATAAGGCGATTCCCAGGCGGTATAGTTTGATCCTGCCCTCAAAATCTCTGCTGGCTTATCTATCCATCTGATAGTTAAAGTATTAGGCTCTTGTTGTGCCCATTCCAGTCCACCGTTCTCACCATAAACACGTATTTTCAGCGCGTTCTCCTCACCGGCTGCTACCTGCGATGCAGAAAGTACGCCAGTCGCATTATTTTCAAAACGTAATAGAATCGCGCCGTCATCATCCAGCATTCTTCCTTCGACTACTGTGTTTAACGAAGCGCACATTTGTATGATCTTTAAACCCGAGATATATTCGGCCAAATGTGCGGCATGTGTACCTATATCGCCCATACAACCGCTTTTGCCCGATCTTTTTGGGTCTGTGCGCCAGGCAGCCTGCGCATTGCCTTCACGCTCGGATAAGCGGCTAAGCCATCCCTGGTGGTACTCTACATATATCTTTCTGATCTTACCCAATCTACCGCTTTTAACGAACTGTTTTGCTTCCTTCACCATCGGGTAGCCGGAATAAGTATGTGTTAGTAATAGCATCAGCCCGGTTTCTTCTACCTTTTTCTTTAGCTGTTTGGCTTCATCCAGAGTAAACGTTATCGGTTTTTCGATCACTACATTAAAGCCGTTCTCCAATGCAAGCATGGCAGGAGCGAAGTGTGCGAAATTGGGCGTTACTATTGTTACAAAATCCATGCGTTGATCGACAGGTAATTTTGCTTCAGCCGCAATCATTTGCTCATAACTGGTATAAGTCCGGTCTTCAGGTAAAAAAAGCATTTTACCGCTTTCTTTTGCAACATCTTCGTGTATGCTTAACGCCCCGCAAACTAATTCA
>JABDFM010000064.1 GCA_013286565.1 Bacteroidota bacterium | reverse complement strand
CTCGGTCGGTATCGCATTGTAATCGCCGGTCAATACCACCGGCCGACCGGAAGCAAGCAATTCAGCCGCATGAATGATCAGCCGTTGAAACCAGCCCAGCTTATAATCAAATTTTGGTCCGGGCGCGGGATTGCCATTCGGCAGGTACAGGCAGCCGACAATAATACCATCGATCAATGCCTCAATATAACGGCTATGCTCATCAGCAGGATCCCCCGGAAGCACACGCCGCCGCTCCGTAATCTCTTTGCCACGCGCCAGGATAGCGACACCGTTCCAGCTTTTTTGCCCGTGCCATATCGCATTGTAACCGACATCTTTGATAGCCTGCTCAGGGAAATTTTCCTGAGGCGCTTTCAGCTCCTGCAAACAAACCACATCAGGCGCTGTCTCATTGAGCCAGCGAAGCAAAACCGGCAACCGCCCGTTTACTCCGTTCACATTATAGGTAGCTATTTTCATAACCTTGGATAAATTGTTTTAAATTCAATTTAAAAATCAGCACCTCACCAGGCGTTCCTATGGAACGCAATCCATCTGTTCATTTTTTCTACCAACGAAACGTCCCCATGGGACGAAAAATGTAACAAAGCGTCCTGTAAGGACGCATGGTTGGTAGAAACCATATCAATAATCCATTTTACGTTCCATAGGAACGTTTCGTGATATCGAAATTGCTAACGAGTGCAATTTTTATCCCCTGCGTTAAAACACCTGGCTCAATTTCGTATCCGGGTAATCCAGCTTTTCACTTTTGCGAACGCCGTTTACCGTGATGTGGATGATATTGATCTGATCGTCAAACAGGTCATGCAGCAGGCTGTCGTTCACATCAATTTTTTTGAACGCCGGTATTTTATCCGATTCAAAGTACACATCCGTCGCCTCTTTATTGATCTCAAAACCCACATAGTTTAACTGCATAGCGGCCGCGCTTGTTTTTATTTGGAGGTGACTGATAATATAATCCTTCACCAAAACATCCATCGCGGCATGCATGTCTGCTTTGCTCAGGTCTGTTTTTTTATGATAGTCCTTTACCAATGCCGCTTCAAAGTCGTCAGTAAAAATGGTGCAAATGATCTCGAGCTTGCTGTCTTGCTTATTGTACTCAATATTAGTGGTGCTCACATGGATGGGGTGCATCAATTTGTGCTTTGCAGGCAGCCACGCGGCACCAACTATGTAACAATATACTAACGGTTTACAAATTAAAGCCCACATCATGCCTCCAAATTTTTATCCTACAAAAAACGCCTTAAATTTAGCGCTTTCAATAGTTAGTTTGCAATGTCCGACTTCGCTTTTTATTTTAAGATGGGCTGGGAGCATATCATCAGCAAGGATGCCCTGGACCATCAGCTGTTTATACTGGCCCTCGCCTGCGTTTATACCCTTACGGATATTAAGCGGGTGCTGATACTCGTTACGGCCTTCACCATCGGGCATTCATTAACTTTAGCTTTAAGCGTGATGGATGTCATCCGTTTCTCCAGCAAATGGGTGGAGTTTTTGATCCCCTGCACCATTTTTATCACCGCGCTAAACAATATTTTTCAAATAGATGCTGCCGGAAAAAGTGCACGGATAAATTATTATCTTGCGTTGTGTTTCGGCCTGATACACGGGATGGGATTTGCCAATGCTATCCGCATTATGCTGGCGAAAGATCAAACAATAGGTTGGGGTTTGTTTGGTTTTAACGTGGGGTTAGAGGCCGGGCAAATTTTTGTGGTTGCCATCATTTTAGTGATCGGCATCTTATTTTTGAATTTTTTCAAAGTAAAAAGAAGAGACTGGGTATTTTTCCTGTCGGCAGGAGTATTCGCCCTTTCTTTGAAAATGGCTTTGGAAAGGATTCCATTCTAATTGCGAAAGGCGGAATGCCGATTGCGGAATTTTTGAATTTTAAAAGTCTCTCCGCTAGCTAGCGGAGGAGATTTAGAGGGGGCTGATTAACTGATCTTAATAATTAACATAAAATGAAAAAGGTTTTTACATCACTATTTGTTTCGCTCACTTGTATGGGTCTGGTCAGGGCGCAGGATATACAAAACAATCCGGGTAGCAACCATGGCAACAAGTTTGAGCAGTTGGGTACTATTTTGAGCACACCCAACGAACAGCGCACGGCAAGCGGGGCACCGGGCGTAAAATACTGGCAGCAGCGCGCGGATTACAATATCAAATGCGAGCTGGACGAAAAAGCGCTGAAATTGACAGGCAGCGAAACCATTACCTATTACAACAACTCGCCTGATCCGCTGGATTATATCTGGATGCAGCTGGACGAGAACCAGCACAACAATAACGATAACGCCAATTACCAGAGCAGCTCGGTTATGCCAAAGGCAGCCGGTACATTAGCGCTCGACCGTATGGAAAAACCAGGCGACGATAATGGTTATGGTGATAAGATCGTGAGCATTACCGATGCTACCGGCAAAGCTATCCCATACACCATCAACAAAACCATGATGCGGCTTGATCTTGCTACCCCTTTAAAATCTGGTCAGCAGTTGGTGTTTAATGTAAAATGGCACTATCAAATATCCGATCGCATGTCAAGAGGCGGTCGTGGTGGTTATGAATATTTTCCCGGCGACGGCAACTATCTGTTCACCATGACGCAGTGGTACCCACGCCTATGCGTGTACAGCGATTTCCAGGGATGGCAGAACCACCAGTTTACCGGCAGGGGCGAATTTGCCTTAACCTTCGGTAATTTCCATGTGCAAATGACCGTTCCGGCTGATCACGTAGTGGGTGGCACCGGTGAGTGTATCAATTATGCAGCTGTTTTATCACCAACGCAATTAGCCAGGTATAATAAATCAAAAACATCTCCTGTACCGGTACAAATGGTTACTTTGGATGAGGCTAAAAAAGCGGAGGCAAATCCAAGCAGTGCCAAAAAAACCTGGGTTTTCCAGGCCAATAACGTGCGCGATTTTGCATGGACATCATCCCGCAAATTTATCTGGGATGGCATGGGCCAGGATGTGGAAGGCAAAGAAGTAATGTGCATGAGCTATTACGGCAAAGAGGCTTATGGCTTATACAGCAAGTTTTCGACCCGTTTAGTAGCGCATACCGTTAAAACCTACTCCAGCTTTACATTTCCTTTCCCTTATCCTGTTGCACAAAGCGTAGAGGCTTCAAACGGGATGGAATACCCGATGATCTGCTTTAACTACGGGCGTACCGAAAAAGACGGCACTTATAGCGAAAGTACTAAGAACGGCATGATCGGGGTAATTATCCACGAGGTTGGGCACAACTTTTTCCCGATGATCGTGAACAGCGACGAGCGCCAGTGGACCTGGATGGACGAAGGTTTGAACTCCTTTGTAGAATACCTGACCGAAGAACTCTGGGACAATAAATATCCAAGCAAAAAAGGAGCAGCCTATACTATTGTGGATTACATGAAGCTACCCAAAAATGAGTTGGAGCCTATCATGACCAACTCTGAAGATATCGTGCGGTTTGGGCCAAATGCTTATACCAAACCAGCCACTGCGCTGAATATTTTACGCGAAACCATTATGGGCCGCAAGCTGTTCGACTATGCCTTTAAAGAATACGCACGGCGCTGGGAATTTAAACACCCTACCCCTGCTGACTTTTTCAGGACAATGGGTGATGCCAGCGGCGAGAATCTTGATTGGTTCTGGAGGGGCTGGTTCTATGGTACTGAACCATGCGACATTTCATTGGATTCGGTAAAAGTGGCCAAAGCGGATCTGAATGGCAACGCTCCATTTGGTCCCGGCAGGCCCGCTATGAGCCCTAAAGTTGCCGCGCCGGCAGTGAACGATTTTGACGATATCTCAAAAGTGCGTAACCGCGAGGATAAGAAAATAAACTTCTATGTTGACCGTGATACCGTTGTGCGCGATTTCTACTGGAAATATGACCGTGGTTTCTCGGTCGTAGATACCAACAAATTCAGCACCCTGGCAAAATCACAAACCTACCAACAGGGCGGCGCAGCTGCTGCCTTTACGGATGAAGACAAACAGAAATATGCAGGCAAATATTTTTATGAGCTGAATTTCAGCAATAAAGGCGGTTTGGTAATGCCGATCATTGTCGAGTTTACTTATGTTGATGGTACTAAAAACATCGACCGCATACCAGCACAAATATGGCGGCTGAACGAAAAACACGTATCAAAGTTTTATGTGCAGGACAAGGAAGTAGCATCTATCAGGTTAGATCCAATGCGCGAAACTGCCGATATTGATGAAACCAACAATTACTGGGGTAAATTGCCTGAGCCATCCAAGTTCCAGGTATTTAAACAAAAGGTTGCCGGTGGGGCAGCCCGGGGCCAGTCAACCGGTGTAAACCCGATGCAGGTAGCCGGAGGAAAATAAAAACAAAACTCCCATGTGAAAATGTAAAAGCCTCAGATTTTCCAGTCTGAGGCTTTTATTTTAGAGAAGTAAACACATCGAAAAAATTCTCTGGCATCATAATGGCTATATAGTTGACGACCCTATATAATTATGAGCCAAAGAATATTAATACTCGATGACGATCCCGATCTATTGCAAGTACTTTCCATTCTTTTGGTTGATAGTGGGTATGAGATACTGGCATTAGCCAGCGGGGAAAAGGTGTTTGAAACCATCAAAAGCTTCCACCCCGACCTGGTATTAATGGATGTTATGTTGGCTGGCATGGATGGCCGTGTTATTTGCAGGAGTATAAAGGAAAAGGCGGATACGTTAATGCTGCCTGTGATCCTTATCTCAGCCTCGGACGACCTTGTGCAATCAATGCACCAACGGGGAGCGCCGAATGATTATTTAGCCAAGCCATTTGATCTGAATTTCCTTCTTGAAAAAATAAAAAACCAATTGCTTGCTTTAAATTAAAAAATAGGCCCCATTTTGCAATGAATGCAATATGACTACAATACAAGATTAAACGTATGCAAACGGCTAATTTAAATTTGTTTTTACCTATGGCTGCTGGGCCCGGGCAAAATTTTTATTATTAATAATTAGTACATTTACAATGCGGTTCCCTAATTGAAAACATAAGATGTCGCTAAATTCCGTTAGTAATGAAGATGGCAGATTAGCCGCCCTAAAATCTTATAATATTTTAGATACAGGGGAAGAACAGGACTTTGATGACCTAACAACTTTGGCATCAGCCATTTGCCAAACGCCCATCGCTTTGATCAGTTTAATTGATGATAAACGGCAATGGTTTAAATCGCGTGTTGGAATTACTGAGAAAGAAACCCCCATTGAATATTCATTTTGCACCCATACTATGGCTACTGATCAGGATATCATGATCGTTGAGGATGCGACTAAAGATGAACGGTTTTTAGAAAACCCATTTGTTACCGGGAATGATAAATTAACCTTTTATGCAGGGGTGCCCCTGGTTAATGATGATGGCTACGTATTGGGTTCGCTATGCGTGATAGACCGCCAGCAAAAAAAACTGTCGGATGATCAGATCAATGCCTTAAAGATCATTGCCAAACAAGTAGTGGATAAGCTTGAATTAAGGAAAAAAGCGATCGTATCAGAAGAAACCATCCGGGAGTTGAGGGATTCCAATCTCTTTATGCAAAAGTTTACCGCAATGGCCGCTCATGATCTTAAAAATCCTATGAGCAGTATTTTACTGAGCGCCCAGTCGTTAAAGATGCGGTTGCAAAAATTGAATGATGAAAGCTGCGAAAGGCTGATCGATCTGAATATAGCATCCACCAAAAGGTTAGTGGCATTAATAGATGATATGCTGGAATACTCCAAGTCTCCGTCTTTGCTATTGACAAAGAAATCAACCGTCGATCTGTCAGAACTGCTAAGGCTTGTTATCAACATGGTTACTGTTCCTGATAACTTTAAAATTCAGATACCTACCGAAAAACATGCTCTTCATGTATCAAGTGTTGCCGTTCAACAGATCTTCATCAACCTGCTCACCAATGCCATTCGCTACAATGACAAAAAACAGGGGCTAATACAAATAAGGTTCCGCGAGAGCGGGGAAAACTATTACTTTGAAGTGGAGGATAACGGAATAGGTATTGCAGAAGCATATCACGAAAAGATATTCGCCAATAGTTTCACGCTCAAAATCACAGATCGTTACAATAAAAAGGGCTCGGGTATTGGCCTATCCACTGTAAAAGAGTTGGTCAAATCTCTCAATGGTAGCATTACCGTTCAATCTGCCCTTGATAAAGGTTCAACCTTTTATATTGCTATAAGTAAATAGTATCGCATTTACTCCACCCCAACTGGCGAGCTTTTCCCTATAACTTATTCCCGTTTTTCAATACCAATATCGCCCCCGGTTTGCAGCTTAAACTGATAAAACCATCGCCGGTATCTTTTACTTTAACATCCTTCTTAACTAATGTGTTCCAGGTTTTAAAAGGCAGTTTCAATTTGGTGTTCCCTCCTTTTTCCGAAACGATTTTAACTTCACTAATCTGGCCGCCCGTTTGCTTTACGCTGACAAGAAAAGCGCCTTCGGCCCGCAAGTTTTCAAATGAAATAGCTGCCCATCCGGGTGGTACGGCTGGCAGTACTTCTATAAAACCTGCATAACTCTGTAGCAGCATTTCCTGCAAACCCGCTGCAAATGCAAAATTGCCTTCCAGCGTAAACGGCCGGTACTGGAATTTCGAATACCCTGATTTGGTTTGGTCGCCATTCAAATGAAAACTATTGATGGAGCAAAACGCTTTGGCAAATATGGTTAGGTCGTTTGCTGCGCCTGTTCCATCCTTCGCCCGTGCCTTCATATTTGCCAACCAGGAATAGGAATATCCGCACCAGTAATCGGGGCCTATGCTATCCAACAAATGAATGGAGTTTTTGATGATAGATTGCGATTTTGCGCCATCTTCCCATTTGATAAGCCCTAATGGGTGTATCGCCAGCATATTAGAAAAATGGCGGTGCGACTGGTTATACGCCATCGTAGGTGCAAACATCAGCTCATGGTTTGCAGTCACCGCAAAATCGCCAAACTCTACAAGTATTTTATTCCAGTGTGCTGCCTCGTTTTTCAGGCCCAGTTCACCCGCCAATTCCGCTGCCGCTTTAAACGTAAATTTCATCAACGCCAGGTCGTAATTGGTGTTCTGCGGAAACCATGCAGTAATATCGTTATCATTGATCTCCGGGCTGGAGCTATAGGGTAATTTGCGATGCCCACTTTCATCCTTAGTCGTCAAATTCTCAATAAATGTGGCTGTACTTTTTATCCAGGGATAAGCCCGTTGCTGCAAAAATTTTCTATCCATACTATATCGCCATTGCAGATAGTAATGTTGAGCAAGCCAGCAGGAAACCGTGGGCGAAAGTGAATATTGTATCCAGCCACCCATTTCCGTTCCGTCAAGCGTGGTTACTCCCGGTACCGCCAGGCCATTTTTATCGAAATACAGTTTGGTATAGCGTTGATAGTTGGCTTTATTTTTATCCTGGAAATCGAGAAAAGCCATTCCTTCATCCAGGTGGTTACTGCTGTAAGATGGCCAGTAACTCAATTGGGTATTCAGATCGTTGTGAAAATCGCCTTTCCATGGTGGTAAACGGCCATTATCCGCGGTCCATACGGCCTGCAGCGAAATAGGGGGAGCCCCTTGCCGCGCTGCAGAACCAAATTTGTATTGTTCCAAATACCATTGCTTTTCCAATAACGGATCGGGCACATGTATAGCAGATTTGCTCCAGAAGTTTTTCCACCAGGCACCGTGCGATGCATAATCAGCTGTATAGCCCCGTTCTAATGCCCGTTTTGATATCACCGATGCAGCAGCATTGATCTTTTGACCGGGGTATTGCGAAGATATGCTCCAAACACCCTCAATCGTAGTTGCATTGATCTTCTTCCACTCGACGTTAATTTCATAAGTAAAACCTCCCCACCCTTTCTGCTTGTAAGTAATACTGTTCCCCTGCTGTTTGATGGTTCCCTGCGAATAACCCAATCTCGACAGGTCATCCCCTCCAACCGGATCACCCGATATATTTACTTTACCCTGGTATTTTGGAGCTATTAATTGCGGGACAAGATCTGCCTTTATATTTTCGAACCTGAACCAGCCAACCGGTGTAGTTGCATGAACAAGGGTTTTCAGTATGATTCCATTCGCCCACTTCACTTCGCATAACGCATTTTTTAAGTATAAATGAACCGATTGTACATCACCCCAGTTTTTTGTGTCGAATTCAAGCGCGCCGCCTGGAATTTTGGATGGTGCGGGTTCACTATCATAAGGCGCGTCAAGGTATTGTTGTACGGGTGCGTAATCCTTTTTCCTTATTTGATCCATCACCCATTGATAACTAAATTCCTTACGGTGTAAACCCTTCATAGGGCGTATATCCCAAAGGTCGGCCCTATCAAGCGACAAGCGCAAATGATCTTCTTTTTGCCAAACCAATGCGCCCAGCATACCATTACCCAATGGTATGGCTTCATCCCATCGTTTTGCCAGCGCATCAAAATGCAGATCATGCTTAGCCGATTGCCCGAACACGGTACCACATAATAAAACAAAAAAGGCAACTGCAATTATTTTTTTCATAGAAGATAGCTTGATTATAATGATCCATCCGGTAGCTATAGCACGGGGCGCTAAAATACAAATAACAAAAGCCAAAAGCCTCAAATCTTCTGACTGAGGAAAAAAAATGGAATATTAATCCCCACCCGATCTTGGGGAAATGGACAAAAAATACACTGTAATATATTAATAATCAATTATTTACAACAATTGGCATTATAATTGTCTTTTGTTTCCCAACAAAAACAACCGATACAAAGAAAAAACTAAAAATACATCGTTAAGCAACTGCCAAACCCTAAACAAATGAAAGCATCAATTCTACTATTATTAACTTTGGTTTTTCTGGCTGCCTGCCAAAAAGATATAAAAATTTTACCTAAAGTTACGCAGGTAACATCTGTTGCGACTAACTCGACTAAAACCAATCAGGTTAAACACGACACTATTCCGGATATGGCAGCTTTCAAAATAAAATTAGTTAAGGACAGTGTTAACTCTGACGAGACTATGTTTTTGTTTAATCATACCGCATCATTGAATTATGATGTTAATGTAGATGCTTCTTATTTTCCGGGCTATGGTGCAGAGAGTTTGGCAAGTATTTCAAAAGACGGCGTAGATATGATGTCTTACAGTTTGCCCTACAAATCAGGCATGGAAGTTGACTTAGACGTGAACGCAAAAGCAAACGGCTCGCTTTCTTTACAACTAAGTTACCAAAGGGATATCCCGGCAAATATCCAGATATTGGTTAAGGATACCTACCTGAAGGATAGTGTTGACGTGCGTACCGCGAATTATAATTTTAAAGTGAGTACGGCCGATGCTAATTCATTCGGCAATAAAAGATTTAAACTGATCATAAAAAGTAAATAGCAAACTTCAAACCTTCATTCAAATCAATAGTGTAAAAATGCCTTTGGTCTTCCGACTTTAGGCATTTTTCTTTAGATAACGGTTGGTAAGCCATTTACGAACAGGCTCATCATACAGTTTCAGGCTGGCATAAGCAATGGCGATGCTGGCGATAACTACACCCAGCCCAACCAAAAGCCCGGTTGACTCCGGTAATTTGTAGTTGCTTACCCAGGCGATATGCAGGTAGATCAACGGGTAATGCGTAATATAAAGCGGGTAAGATATCGCCCCCAGGAACTTGCATACTTTGTTGGCAAATTTCCCGGTTATTTCGCCCCCGGCGCCAATAGAAACGATGAGCGGGAAAAGAAGAATGATACATACCGATTCATACACGCCATTCATCCAAAGATGGTCACCCCCCCCCTATTCTCGGGATAAAAAAGATAACAATAAGCAGCAGGCTACATACCGCGAAAGCATTTTTAATACGGATCAGTTTTCCCATCCTGCAAAGCAGCATCCCCGCAAAGAAGGGGTATAGCAAGCGGGCAAAGCCAATGTGAAGCTGCGTTTTATCAATGCTCCAGCCACCAATAACATCGCCCTGTGGGCCCATTATCAAAAACTGCACCAGGTAGCAGGCCGATAGCGCTACAAATATCGCAAGCAATGTTTTGGAGAATTTACGGATCACCAGCGCATACAAAATATTGGCAATGTATTCGAAAAACAGCGACCAGGCAGGGCCATTCAGCGGGTGCATTTCCTGCCAGCCCCGGATATCCATTGAGGGGGTCAGCGGCACCATCGTAAAACCAACCAGCATCACCAGCAGCATCTTCCATAGAGGCGTTGCACTGATCAGCGGGAACGCCCCGCATGCCTGGAAGTAAAACAGTGCCGCCCCTATCAGCGTACCCATGATCACCATCGGCTGCAAACGGATGAGGCGGCGTTTATAAAAATCCCATTGGGTCATTTTTCCCCAGCGGTCATCATAAGCATAAGCAACCACAAAACCAGATAACACAAAAAAGAAATCGACCGCCAAATAACCGTGATTGATGATCTGGTGGAAACGATCACCTGAATAAGTTTCAAAAATGTGAAAGGCAACTACCAAAATAGAGGCCACACCACGCAACCCGTCGAGGATTTCGTAATGTTGTTTTGGTTCGAGATACTCGTGGGTTTTGCTCATTAGCTGGTCAATATAAATTGGATAAAGGTGGTTGTTTTTGGCTCGATGATCCTGTTCGTTAACCCAGCAGGATGCGAATCATAAATATGCTTTTAATTTATCTGAAATACAAAAATGATAATTGGTTATTCCCGGAAGCACAAATTCATTGCGTTCACCTGACACAATAATAAATAAAACTTTTGGATATGCAAGAGAAATCACATTAAATCTGTCGGCTGATCTCCAATAAATCTATCGAACCTTTTTAATTAAATTTGTTTTAGGTAATAAACAGGTATCCAATGTCTTTAGCAGATAAGGAAGTCACTGAACCAACCTCTCATGAAGGAGATTCTAATAAGTCCCTCTCCTTTGGAGAGGGGTTTGGGGTGAGGCCTCCCCCAACCTACTGGCTTACCCGTTTTGTTATCCTTCGTTTGTTGGGAGTGGTGTATGCTGTAGGCTTCCTGGTGGCGATTAATCAGATCGTCCCATTGATAGGGTCTAATGGACTGCTTCCTGTCGGCAATTATCTAAACCAGGTAAGCCACGCGCTTGGCTCTGCTGGGGCTGGCTTCGTACGGCTACCTACACTCTTTTGGCTCTGGCATTCTGATACTGCGCTTTTAACGGTCGCCTGGATCGGCTTCGCGCTATCCTGCGTAATGGTGGCTGGTTATGCCAATGCACCGTTAATGGGTATTCTTTGGTTTCTCTATATGTCCTTTGTTCACGCCGGGCAGGATTGGTATGGCTACGGCTGGGAGATCCAGCTTACCGAGACCGGCTTCCTCGCTATCTTTCTCTGCCCGCTGCTGGATATGCGTCCATTCCCCCGGCGTGCGCCGCCCATGCCCATTATCATCTTATTTCGCTGGCTGGCTTTCCGTATTATGCTTGGTTCCGGGTTGATCAAATTCCGCGGGGATACAAGTTGGCGCAACGGCACCGCCCTTTGGTATTACTTCGAATCACAACCTATCCCTGGTCCGCTGAGCCGGTGGTTCCATTTTCTGCCGCATGTGGCTCTGAAAATTGGGGTCTGGTTCAATTGGCTGGCTGAGTTGGCAGCCCCCTGGTTCGTTTTCGGACCGCGACCGGCACGGCATATCGCCGGGGTGGTGATCGTATTGTTCCAGGTCGTCATCATCCTCAGCGGCAACCTGTCGTTTTTAAACTGGCTCACCATTATCCCCGCTTTAGCTTGTTTTGATGATGGCTTCTGGGCAAAGCTGCTTCCGCGTGTGCTCGTCCGTAAAGCCGAAGCTGCTGCTGACCAGGCTGAAGAATCCAAACCGATGCTAACCACTGCCTGGGTGATTGCTGCGCTCATTGGCGTTCTCAGCGTTCAGCCTGTACTGAATATGCTGTCTCCGGGTCAGATCATGAACGGCTCCTTCGATCCGCTCGATCTTGTTAATACCTACGGTGCATTTGGAAGCGTAGGACAGGAGCGTTTGAATGTAGTATTCGAAGGCACGATGGACGATACCACTAACAACAAAGCCAATTGGAAACCCTATATCTACAAGGGACTGCCGGTACTTTTGGATAAGGAACCACCGCAAATAGCCCCCTACCAACTGCGGTTAGACTGGCAAATGTGGTTCGCGGCAATGTCCACCGCCGAAGAATACCCGTGGGTGTATAACCTGGTTTGGAAACTCCTGCATAACGACCCCGGCGCTATCAGTTTGTTTGCCGGTAACCCATTCCCAAATAAACCGCCGCGATATATCCGAGCAGTATTATACCGCTATCATTTTTTAAACTCCAGCAACCCGCAGGGCCTTTACTGGACACGTGAGCAGCTTGGTGAATGGATGCCAGTCTTGTCCGCGAATAATGCGCAATTGGTTAAGTTTTTGGGGTATGAGGGGTGGGTGAGGTGAGGTTTAATATAATTGAAGTTTTTCTGAAATGTGTTCTTTTTTAATTAAACTAATCCCCAGACTGCAATAAGTCTTGTCTAATTCAATACTTATTGACTGGATATCTAAATTAAAAGCTGCTCTTGCTGTTGTAAAGCTACCAGCGTATGGATCTAGAATTATTTCGTTTTTAGACATGTTTTGTAGTAATAAATTTGGTAGTCCTTTTGGGAAAGGGGCAGTATGACCCAATATGTTCTCGCCTTTTACAATCTTATAGATCGGTTTAACGTTAGCTATATCAGGCAATTCGATTGAGATATTTTCATTGCTTGGCTTCACAAATTGGTATATATGTTCATAGCAATTAAGAGGGGCTTGATAATAAGGAAACGTATTGCCTTGATTAAAACTTCTGTTACCCTGTATATGCCCTTTGTACCATATTACATTGCTTTTAATTTCAAAGCCCGCCTTCTTAAAAAGATGTATAATATAAGCACCTAAAATCATTCTCTTCTTTCCCATAGCAGAGAAAACTATGGTATTCTCATTATCAAAATAATCAAAAATATTATACAAGTAAGTTGCTCCTGGTTTTAATACATTGAAAACCTCACAAGCATTGTTATACATGTCATATAAATAGCAATAAATGTTATCCCATTGAGAGTATTCCTTTGCATTATAATATGGTGGGGATGTTATTGCAGCGTCAAATGTTTCTTTCGCAAGTGTACTAAGAACCTCTGTACTATTTCCATTAAATATTTGATGTTTTGGAAATGGGGATATATTGCTGAATTCATTGACATTAAACTCGTTTTTCCGAATAACAAATCTTTTAAAAAAAGATGAATTGTAAAACTCCTCAAGAATATTATCATTAACTTTTTCAAAAGGAATAAAAACAACATTTCTTTTGTGTACATTATTTAATTTTGGCAAATAATGTACAATTTCTATTGTATCATTAACTAATGTATAATGCTTTATTAAAAATTCAAGTACATCATCCTTTTCAACTCTTTGAAGTACATCAAGCTGCCATTTCCGAATAGTACCATTCTTGATTTCATTTGCTTCATCAAAAATCGCTTCCTGTTTGATTAATGATGCAAGTGAATACCTTTTGCCTCTATTAAACTTACTTTTATCTAGACAAAGAATATTATTACATTCCCAACTTTTAACACCAATAACTGGATAAGAATTTCCCCTTACATTATAACTTCTACAGGCTGGGCATGGAATTATTGTTTCATCTCTTTCATTCTTTTCAAAGAGCAATAAAAGGCTATAATTATCATGGTATTCAATATGTTTGCTATTCCTTAAATCATTCTGCGTTAAGATAAAGCAATCTTTATATGTAAAGCCTCCATTTGCTATCTCAAAATTTGCTTCATTATCATTTATTCCATCAATATATTTTTTAGTGATTTCTTTAATCTTGTTTGGATGGAAATATCCAATCTCCAATTTTTCTTCAATAAATTTTTCAGCATAGAGTACAATATCCGAAAAAAGCTCCCATTTTAAAGCTTTACTGTCTTCCTCAAGGTCTATATAAATGGATAGATAACAATGATTTGATAAGCTATTATAAGCCGTTTTAATAAAAGAGCATAGTGAATCTTTAAACGCTTCAATGCTTTGACAGGACTTAATCAAATCATTATTAATCACCAAGAATGAAAGTGCTTTTCCTCTTTTTAATTTATCCCCAATGCAATTATGTAAATATTCGTAATAGTTAGCTACATAAGTTCCTTTGTTTTTTTTATGAGAATTGGAAAAATATTGATGAACATTTTCAACGTTAAAAGAACAAAAGACATAAGCAGCGAATAATGAATGTAAAATATCTTCAGCTTGTTTTGAGTTATTAATAATATGGTGCAATTGTTTTATAGTGTCCTCATTTGTTATTGGGGTAAAATGCCTTAGATAAAGTATTTGTACTTCTTTATCTTTAAATTTTTCTTCTATCCAGCATTGAAATGCAATCTTATTTGAAGAATCAAAGTAATTTTTAATCATCTTTTTTTCATGATAATTAAAATACACTTTTTGGCTTGCCGCAAAATCAATAAATAATCTTATACCTTCTTTATTTAATTCGAATTTTTGATTTATAGATAAAAAGCACGCCTCATCTCTTAAAAGCATAGGCAATATTGAATCCTTACAGCTATCAATTAGTTTTTGAGTTTCCAATATATATTCAGGCATAGGTATAAAATTCCACCCAACAACATTACAGAAGTCGTTTATAAGGACGGATATTTCAACTGCTTTTTTACTCATAAAACAAATATACAACTTTATATTGAAGTATGCGATTTTGGCATAGTCTAAAATCGCATATAGTTTTACAAAACAATGGCCATAAAGAAACTAAAAAAGACAATTAATGCGAAAGAATACCATAAGGTTATCTCCTTATTAAGAGAGTGTCGTGAATCTAAAAATATAACTCAAAAAAATCTAGCTGATAAAATTGGTAGCGACCAAACATTTATTAGCAAAATTGAAATCGGTGAAAGAAGATTAGACATCATCGAACTACGTGTTTTTTGTGAAGCCCTGGGAATAACATTAACTGATTTTGTCTCACAGTTAGAATTCAAAATAAAGAATAACAAATAATGATAGATATTACTCAATTTCCAGAATCTGACGCTAACTGGAGCGAAGATCATTGGAAACAATTTATTGATTTTTTAGTTGAAAGTGGGTTAGCAACATACGGGCAAATTTGCAGTGCAGCATTAGGCCAATTAAATCCTCCACAAGTTGGTACCGGTACTACAAATATTGTAAAACATAATTATCCTCATAGAAAGGTATGGCAAAATGTTAAGGCCTGGTTCTATGAACGAACTGGAAAATGTGAAGACTGTGGAACAAGGTTGGATTTACAAACTGATCATGTTATTCCCAGAGAAGAAATTGGTACCGAAGCAGATAAGCTTGAAAACTTTACTTTACGTTGTAGGAGATGTAATGTGATTAGAAGACCATCACACAAACAGGGTGGCGTTTTACATCTAACTACTGCTGCAGCTTTAATGTGGATATTATTAACAAGGCAACCCCAAACATATCAAGAATTTAAAAGAATGTGCCGAGCCTATGGAATGACAATGGCTGATATAAGATTTCAAGAAGCGTGGGCTTTGGCAATCTGGTTAAATAGAGAAGGGAAATATGAAATAGAATAGCCTGCTGTCTAGGTTCATAAATCGGGCGACTATGCCTATAGCCTCCCACTACAAAAAAATAACAAGCAACAAGCTACCCCAACCAACAGGGTGTTTAGGCTTGTGTTAACTTTTGCGCTGCTCCAGCACCAGTTTGTGGAGCTTATTTATATCGCCTGGGCCCTGGCTTTGTTACATTGGATCAGGAAATAGCCCGAACCTATGGCAAGTAATGCAAATAAAGCAACAGTTGTCCAGCCCATAGGGTTCGACAGGGTATTTAACTGCGCCTTTAGGGTTATGCCCAGCTGTAAAACATCATAAACCAGACTATAAAGCAACAACTTAGGCCACGATTTTGCCGTTGGGGAAACACTGCTGTACGACCAGAATATCATGCCGATAAACAAATTGGCAGCACCAAAATACCTGGCCATGATTACGCCGCCGCCGCCCAGGCCAATATTGTAAAAGGCCATCAACTTAACAGGAATAAACACAAATGCAAGGCCAAAGCCAATTGCTAAAACGGTAATGATAATTGCAAAGGTTGAAAGTTTCATCTCTTTAGGTTTTGATTATTATAAATTTACCTATTCCCGTAACAAAACCAACTAATTTTCAATATTATTTCAAAACAACCTACTGATTAGCAGAAATATAGCAAATCCATGATAGCTGGAAAACAATCCCGCGTCAATCTGGTAATGCAATACTAAACGATGTATGCTCCCCTTCTACCGATTCCACATTGAGTTCTCCTTCATGAGCTTTTATCACATCATAACTTAATGATAGTCCCAAACCTGTACCCTCTCCCGTAGGTTTTGTTGTGAAGAAAGGCTGAAATATCTTTTGCAATATTTGGGGGGAAATGCCTGTTCCGTTATCACTCACAATGATCAGGATGTTATCACCGCTCTTTTTGGTTGTTACGGAAACAACGGGACCATAACTTTCGCCCAACCGTTTCTTTTTCTCCCTGACGGAATAAAACGCGTTGTTAAACAGGTTGATAAACACCCTTTTTACTGCTTGAGGGACAACAGCTACATGATCAATACTATCATCGAAAAAAGTTTCGCAGGATGCGGCAAATGTATTGTCCTTTGCGCGGAAGGTATTGTAACTCAATCTCAAACTTTCAGCTGCCAGTTTATTAATATCCGTAGGTTCTTTTTGCCCGGTGTCGACCCTTGAATGCTCCAGCATCCCTTTTACAATATTATCTGCACGTTTGCCATGCTGATTTATTTTTTCGAGGGTTTGCTTAATGCTATCAGCAATGAGCATGGCTTCTTCTATGTCAACGTCCTTTAATTCGCTGCACAGTTCATCTACAAGCTCAATCGTCACCTCAGAGAAATTATTGACGAAATTTAAGGGGTTTTGTATCTCATGCGCTATGCCTGCGGTAAGCTCGCCCAGCGAAGCCATCTTTTCTTTTTGTATCAATTGCGACTGAGCGAGGTTAAGTTCATGCAGTGATTTTTGCAATTCGTTTTTTTGAAACACCAGCTCCGTTGTTCTTTCTTCAACGCGTTCCTCCAACAATATATTCTGCTGGGTGAGGATTTGCTGCTGTTCTTCATGCAGTGCAAGCAGGTCTTTATGATACTGCAATTTCTTTCGCTGGCTCACCACAAATACGATTAGGAAGCTGGTAAAAAGCAATACCATGCCCGAGATACCGAATATCACCCGATATTCTAAACTAATTTCAAGCAGTTGCATATTTTCCAGTAGTTGCATATAATCCTCTTGTTATAAAAAGACATAAAATGATGAACGCCGCATCGTGAACCTTCCAAATATGAAGGGCTAATATCATGTTCTGGGTAATCATGGGAACATAAAATAAAAATACAAAGAAATTGATCACTACGTACAGGCTCAAGCCGGTAACAATCCAGAAAACAGGCCCTTTAAAAGCAGCATCGTCCTCATCATTTAATACAGCCAGGTAATAGAGCATGCAGTAAATTAACAGGAGGTAGGACTCCACCGACAAGATGTTGCCACTTAGATGATAGAAATAAAAGAAATTCTCAAAAAAAGCGAAATTAATAATGGTATATAATATGAAAACCACAACAATGACTTTTTTAAAGGTTTTAAATTGCGGCTGTGGAAGGGATATAAAAAAATAGCTAAAGCAGGCAAATCGCACCACAGAGTGAATGTTATAAATAGGGTTATTACTTTGGAGCCAGGCAGGAAAGTGGTAAGGCTTTTTAAAATCGGCAATAACATCTCCGAAAAGATTGAGTATAAGCGCAAGGCATAAGTAAACAATAACCGGTTTTAACAAGGCAGGCTGATTACCCCTGAACATTAAAAAAAGCAGAGGTATGAGCAAAGCCCATACCTCCGACCAATCAGAGATCAGTTCTGCTATCTTACCCATACTTTAATATATCAAGCGATCAATCGCTTATTGTTTTATGTTATTTTAAATCTAAGCCGGCGGCGAAGGATCAATTGGT
Organism: Bacteroidota bacterium; assembly: GCA_013286565.1. Classification (GTDB taxonomy): domain Bacteria; phylum Bacteroidota; class Bacteroidia; order Sphingobacteriales; family Sphingobacteriaceae; genus Mucilaginibacter. Next base: position 206 of record JABDFM010000064.1, on the reverse strand, counting down.
TTGGAAAGAACTATATTTTCGTTAGTTAATGTTTCGGCAACATAACGCACATAGGCAGTTTCTACACCGTCTTGATTATAATACCCCCCCGATGGATATGCCTTTAGATCTGAAGTGATACCTGCAGGGTACAAAGCACCAAGTAATGTTAAATTCAGCTTCATATTTGCAAATTGAATATTCGGTTTTGTTCCGAGAAAATTGTC
>JABDFM010000063.1 GCA_013286565.1 Bacteroidota bacterium | reverse complement strand
AGGCCTATCAAACCTATGATGGGTACAGACAGAATAGCTATATGCAACGCAAATACGTTCAAGCTGTTGACCAATGGAATTATTCTAAGCATGACGACTTAAAATTCCTTGGTTTTTATTCGGACTTAAATTATGAAACACCTGGTGGCCTCACATTAAGCCAGTTTCAAACCGAACCGCAGTTGGCAAGACTTTCGACACCTGCTTTTCCTGGCTCTGTACAGCAAAAAGCGGGTATCTATCAAAAAATGCTTTTTGGTGGCCTTGTAAATGAAGTGCATATTACCGACAGGATAAAAAATGTGTTATCCATTTTCGGGACGTATGTTGATTTTGCCAACCCCTTTATTACCGATTACGAAAACCGTTATGAGGGCACTTATGGTTTGCGTACTTATTTTGAATTAAGCGGGAAGCCGGATACTGTGATCAACTGGAAAGTGAACCTGGGATTGGAATGGCAGCAAACCAATTCGGATATCAATAATTACGGCAACAGGCGGGGTGTGAGGGATACGGCGCAAACCTTAGACAAGATCAACACCAATCAGCATTTTTTTTTCGCGCGTTATTTAGCTGATATTGATAAACGCCTGCATATAGAAGCCGCGCTGAGCCTGAATTTTTATGATTATGAATTCAGGAATGTATTTCCAAATAACGAGGCGGCGTTTACCAACCGCCATTTTACGCCGCAGTTAATGCCGCGTTTGGCATTATCCTACCAATTGACCAATGACTTTATCTGGCGGGCATCTGTGAGTCGCGGCTATTCGACCCCGACGACAGCTGAAATACGACCAACCGACCATACCATCAATAATAATTTACAGGCCGAAGATGGTATAAATTATGAAACAGGCTTTAGGCTGCGGAATACCGATGAAAGTATGTTTTTGGATGCCTCGGTTTATTACTACGATCTGCATAATGCAATTGTACCGCAACAAAATGCTGTTGACGGTACCACCTATTATACCAATGCCGGAGGCACGAGCCAGCCGGGATTCGAGTTGTATTTTACCGACTGGCTGATCCGTCAAAATAGTGTGGAGTTTATCAGGGGGCTGCAATTCAACTTATCAGTTACGCTAAACCGGTTTAAGTTTACCAACTATCATGATGCTTCAGGAAATTTTACGGGGAACCAGTTAACAGGCGTACCAAACCAGGTGTTTATTACAAGCCTGCAAGTAAGGCTACCCAACCGTTTTTATGTGTTTGCAGAGTATAATTATACTGCACGTATCCCGCTTAATGATGGCAATACCGCATACGCCGGCAATTACAATTTAGTGAAGGCCAAGGCAGGATGGGAACATCAAATTGGGCATAAAACCCGTTTGGGTATCTATGCAGGAGTGGATAATTTATTGAATGAAAAATACAGTTTGGGTGACGACCTGAATGCGATGGGTAGTCGCTATTATAACGCTGCTGCCCCCCGTAATTATTATATCGGCCTGAATGTGAGGTTTTAACTTGGTTGAGTAATAAAAGCGCCGTATGTACATGCGCTTTTATTACTTCATAGGTTATTGATTAACTACCTCAGTAACGTTGCTGCCCCGCCCTTTGTTGCCAAACGCCCTGAATTTTATGACCTGATTATCGTTTGTAACAGCATCGTTATAAATCTTGCTTTTTGCATCAGGGTCTTTCCCGTTAGTGGTATAACGTATGGTTAAACCGGGAAATTGTTCGTTAGCGAAGTACTTACCATCCTGTAAAATTACGCCCGGTTTAGGGATACGATAACCATATCCGCCATTAAAATAATCCAGGCGGGGCAGCTCTCTTTTTCCTAATACATTCAGAAAATTTACCCAGGCTTGCTGGTATAGCGAGTCACTTTTAGTTGAATTACGTTCGGTAGCCCAGTCTGGGTCTTTGGCCCACGCACGTTCTGCAAAACCAAGCAATCGCGGCAGCAGCATGTATTCAAGGCGCTGGGTGCTTTTTATATTTTCGCCCCAAACCGCACTCTGGATGCCGATGATATTGCTTTTGCCATAATCTGTCAAACGTTGCTTGCCGATGAAAATATTACGATTAAGCGGAAGGCCGTCCTTATCCACCTTTGAGTTTTTAAAATAATCATAAGGGATAAACGAGAAAGGCTTATCAATATCCGAAAATGCACCCCAGTAGTATCCCGGCTCATCAAACGATTTGTAATTCGCCATATCGAAATACAGGTTGGTTACGCAGGTAAGCACTACCTTGTAACCGGCGTTAGCCAGTTTGTAAGCCAGGTCCTCGTTGCCATCGCCCAAAGTATTGTTCCATACTTCAGCTTGCAAATGCTCGGGCATAAAATCAGGGTTGGGCACATAAACAGGATTGCCATCCAGCGCGGTTTTTCGTAAGGCCATTTCCTCCCAACCGGATAAAATAAGCCCTTTGGCCTTTACCAGCTGGTTAACTTTTCCATAGAAATAATACCACAGGTCGCCCGTGTTTTTAATTTCGGGGTGACTGGCTTTTAAAGTCAGATAAGCCGGAGACTTTTCCCAAACGTGAGTAGGCACTTCGTCGCCACCAAAGTTGATGGTGTTTAAAGGCGCACCGGCTTCCTTGTACATCCCCACGACATCGTTGACCACCGTTTCCACAAAATTATAAGTCGATGGTAGTGATACATCCATGATGTTATCCTTCCAGTATTGATTGGAACTGTAATCTGACTTGTCATTCGCATCGCTCAATAAATAACGTTCAGCCTCATCTTTTTTTCCTTCGGCCATTAAGCGATCATAACGGGCATTCATGGCTTTGATAGCAGCGCGCGCGTGGCCGGGTGATTCGATCTCGGGTACTACTGTAATATGCAGGTTGTTGGCATATTTTAGTATCTCGATATAATCGGCCCTGGTGTAGAAACCTGATCCGGTTTTATTGTCCACATCCCCACCAGAACCATGTGATGGGGGAAGATAGTGTTTGCTATCCAACGTATGCCCGCGTTTTGAACCAACAGAAGTCAATTCAGGGAGTGAAGGAACCTCTATTCGCCAGCCTTCATCATCTGTTAAATGGAAATGGAACACATTTAATTTGTAAAGCGCCATTACATCAAGCACTTTTTCCACTTCTTCTTTAGGCTGAAAATTACGGCCCACATCCAGCAGAAAGGCGCGATAGGCAAAACGGGGTTCATCTTTGATTTCAACGCATGGAATTTTGATTTCTTTTTTCGGATGAGCATAAGCTGATGCAGGAATTAAAGTTTTTAAGGATTGAATGCCATAAAATGCACCAGCGGGAGTAGATGCGCTGATTTTGATAGAATTATGGGTAACACTAAGTTCATACCCCTCATTACTTAAACTGTTTTTTAAAACAATATCGATTGTGTTATAAGACTTTGAATTAGGATTCATATTGAATTTTTCCCCGGTCAAAGATTTCATATATGCCCGCAGGCTTCTTGTCTCCTGATCAAAAAGTGGATCACTACCAACCCCGATGAGTAATTTTTGCAAATCAAAATATCCATCTGTTTCCTTATAACTTACTGGCGTAGGGAACACTTTTGTTAATTGTCCTTCGGGAATATCAGTAATAATCTTATTCTGATTATAAATAATTTCAGGTGTGATTAACCCCGGATAGTTTGGTTTGAAAGGCTTGTAGGTAAATTCGCCTATATTAAAGCCTTTGTCTGGCTGGTTGTCCCAAACCAGGTAAAAGCCTTCTGGACCGTCGGTGGTATTAACTACCAAATCTTCCGCTACAAACTCTACACGTACAGATGCACCAGGTTTTAATTCGGGGAAGGTATTGATTGGTACCAGGCCAAATAAGTCACCATTAATAAAATCTATCCTGGCGTTCCCGGTAGGAGTAGCTGACGCGATCATTCGCGCCGAATTAAAATACAGTTTCCAGCCACTAGCCGACAGTGTATTCTTGCCATTGTTAGTGATAGTAAGCACATTTAATGATTGCCCGTTAGCCGGTTTATTGTTCTGAATAACTTCCCAACTGATGGAAAGATCGTGTGCATTAAATTTGGTATCAACAGAAAAAGCATCAGCTTGAACGCAGGTTAAACCGATCAGCAATGCAAATAAAAAATGGCGCATAGGATTAAAATTAGGAATGCTAAACTTAATAATAAATTTTAAGAAGTTGAGAAACTTTATAAGTATTAATATTTTCTTCCAAAAGCTGATGAGATCTTCCTGAAAGCCTTTTTTGTTCTTTTTTGAAAACCAGGTAAGGAATGTGGTGTGTCCTTCTCTTTTTTATCATCCCGTTTGCCCACAGTTTCAAGCGATTCGGTAATTGCTTTTTCGTGCGCTTTTGGCGGATAAAAAACTAAAGGTTTCATACTCATGAAATTTAAATCAATACTTACAAAGCAAACCTGATCCACCCATCTCCCTCATATCCAAATATAAATTGTTTGGGGTGAATAATTTCGGCTAAAATTTCAATGGAATCTACAATACGTGGGCCAGGGCGATTAAAATATTGGTTACCATCTGCGATATACAGGCGATTGTTTTTTACGGCTTGTAAATCAGAAAACCCCGGTAACTGCAACAAAATATCCATCTCGCTTAGGGTGCGTTCAATAGAAAATCCACAAGGCATTACAATAATGATCTCCGGGTCATGCAATTGAATATCCACCCATTGGATAAATGGAGAATGTTTACCAGCCTCTGCTAAAACAGATACCCCGCCGGCAATAGTTGCCAGTTCTGGCACCCAATTACCGGACACCATCATCGGTTCCAGCCATTCAATACAGGCAACTGTGGGTTTGCTTTCAGCGAATTTCAATTTGTGGCGAATGATATTCACTCGTTCCTCCAGGTCTTCAATCAACCTGTCACCATTTTCAACTACGTTTAAAGCAGCAGCCACTTGGCGGATATCATTAAAAATATCTTCAAGACCGTTGGGCTGTAAGGAAATGATGCGCGCTTGTTTGTCGAGATAGTTCTCCAGCGCCTCTTCCACCTCTTTTAAAGATACTGCGCAAACTTCGCATTGCGCCTGGGTAATTACTACATCGGGGTTTAGCTCTTTTATCTTCTCACGGTCAACGGTATAAATGGACAAGGCATCGCTCAATAGCTCTTTTACTTTTCTATCGATTGCCAGGCTGCTTAATCCATCTGGGAAATTAGCTTCCGAACATACAGGCAACCTCTTTACCGAAGCCGGGAAATCACACTCATGCGAGCGGCCAACTAGGTTTTGTTCTAATCCTAAAGCACAAACAATTTCAGTAGCGGCGGGCAGCAATGAGATGATCCTTTGAGAAGACATTTTTTTAATGTGCAGATTTTAGATATGCAGATGTGCAAATGTAAAAATCTCAAATATAGGTACGTGTAAAATATCCAGTAAATAATCAAAATCATCTACACATCTGTAATTTGCACATTTGCACATCTGCACATCTGCACATCTTTTCATCCGCACATCTGCATATTTGCACATCCGCACATTAAACCTTTATTTTGGGTCGATGATATTCTTAACCTTTTTCATAGGATTAATAGTAAATTTTATTGGCTATGTGCCTCCCGGAAATATCAACCTGGCTTTAGTACAAATAGCCATTAACAGGGGCATTAAGCAAGCGCTACAATTCATTATCGCCTTTTCGTGCGTTGAATTTTTCTTCACTTATTTTATTATGAACGCTGCCGACTGGCTATCACAGCAATTGAGTTTAACTACCATTATCGACTGGATAATGACCGTATTATTCATAGTAATGGGTACTATTACCTGGATACACCGTAAAAAAGCGCCCGAAAGTAAAGCTTACTCAGAGCACGACAGTATAAAATATGGTATTTTATTGGGCTTTTTAAACCCTGTACAAGTGCCTTTCTGGATGATCACCGGTAGTTACCTGATTACCCATGAATGGATAGAAACAGGCCGGATCGCGTTGGTTATTTTTAGTATAGGCGCGGCTGCTGGGGCATTTTTTTGCCTGTTTATTTATGCCAGATCAGCCAGGTATGTTCAAAGGAAACTTGACCTGAGCAACAAAGCTATCAATACAGGCATAGCCTTATTGCTGTTTGGTTTTGCAGGGTACAATATTGTGAAGCAGGTGTACCTGGTGTTTTTTAAACATTAGTAGCCCAGGGCCTTATTATGCTACCCAAGTAATCCCATTACATCCGTCTTGTCCTTATCCAGTTGCTGTTTCAGTTGCTCCAATGATTCAAACTTGATATCGCCGCGAACAAAATGGAAAAATTCCATGCGGATATCCTGGGTGTAGATGTCCTGGTTAAAATCAAAAATGTTTACTTCTATATTCCGGGTCATGCCGCTTATGGTAGGGCGGTGACCGATGTAGCCCATGCCTTTATATTCCTGCCCGTTCACCTGCACTTTAACCGAAAATATACCGTCGGCAGGGATGAGTTTATAAGTTTCTTCGATCAGGATATTCGCGGTAGGGTAGCCCATGGTACGGCCTATCTGGTCGCCGCGTGTTACTTTCCCGGTTACAAAAAACGGGTAGCCTAAAAATTCATTTGCCAGGTCTATCTCGGCATTCAACAAAGCCTTTCTGATGCGGGTTGAACTAACCGCAACATCGTGTATATCCTGCTCAGGTATTTCAACTACTTCGAAACCGTAGACCGGGCCGAAATGCTGCAACTCTGCTAAGCCGCCTTGCCTGTCCTTGCCAAACCGATGGTCGTAACCTATTACTATTTTTTTTGTGCCGATCTGATCCACCAATACCTTTTGGATATATTCTTCGGCGGTTTGATTGGAGAAATCCCTCGAAAACGGCGTGATGATCAGATGATCTACACCCAATTGCTCCAGCAACGCCGCTTTTTCATTGATGGTATTGATCATCTTGATACTCTGATCTTCAGGATGCAGAATCATCCGCGGATGCGGGAAGAATGTTAAAATTACTGTTTTGCCATTAATGGCATCCGCCAGTTCTTTGATCTTTGACAGGATCTTGCGATGCCCCAAGTGCACCCCATCGAAAGTGCCGATGGTAACCACGGCATTTTTAATAGGCTTAAATTCATCAATATGATGGTATATTTTCATTTCGGATTTCGAATGTTCAATTTCGGATTTATGTTCTTTATAATCGGAGTGAAATTAATTAATCAATAATTCATTAATTCAATCCTTCGGTAATTGTTTCAAATCCCGGATAGTATTCACAATTTCCATCACCTCCCAGGCATCGGCCACATTAAAGCTTCCGCTGCGTGTGCGTCTTAGGCGCGAAAGATAGGCACCATTATCAAGCGCTTTGCCAAAATCATTTACCAGCGAGCGTATGTAAGTGCCTTTGCTGCATACCACCCTAAAATCAACTTCAGGCAATTCGATACGGGTTATTTCAAATTCGCTGATGGTTACATTGCGTAACCGCAATTCAACTTCCTCACCACGACGGGCTTTTTCGTACAACCGTTCGCCATCAATTTTTATGGCCGAATGTGCAGGCGGGTATTGCTGTATATCGCCGGTAAACAGTTTGCAGGCTTCTTTAATTTGAGCTTCCGTTAGATGACTGGTAGCAAATTGCTGTTCGGGCTCGCTTTCGAGGTCATAAGTTGGGGTGGTTGCGCCTAACACCATCGTGCCCGTATATTCCTTTTCTTCGGCCTGGAAACTGTCGATCTGTTTGGTCATTTTACCGGTGCAAATGATCAGCAAACCGGTAGCCAGCGGATCAAGCGTACCTGCATGGCCTACTTTTAATTTAAGCGGTTTAAAAGCATTGCGGATCTTGCCTACCACATCAAAGCTGGTCCATTTATAGGGTTTGTTAACGAGCAATAACTGGCCTTCGGCAAATTCTTCGATGTTGGAGAAAGTCTTTTTCATTATAGAGTGATTACACCGATTGCCGGGTTGTTAAATCAGTGCAATCTTAAACATAATTAGTGTAATCAGGCAGTATGCAAAGCATTACCCGTAAAATATAGGATGATGATAATGATACCGGCTACAATTCGGTAGTAGCCGAATAGTTTAAACCCATGTTTCTCTAAAAAAGTAATGAAGGTTTTGATAGCCAGCACGGCAACAATAAAAGCGATCACACTGCCGATAATTAGAAATTTAACATCCTGGTGCATATCAGGGGTCGAAAAGCTGCCTTTTTTATAAAAATCATACAGGTCTTTTACCGTTGCGCCGAACATAGTTGGCACGGCCAAAAAGAAGGAAAATTCAGCAGCCGCTTTACGACTTAGCTTTTGCGACATACCGCCCACAATTGATGCTGCAGAACGCGAAACGCCGGGTATCATGGCTAAACACTGAAAGAAACCAATTTTAAGGGCTGTAATGTGGTTGATCTTCTTTTCTTCGTTGATCGTTGGCTTATTAAACCAATCGTCAACAAATAAAAGGATCACACCACCCACTACAAATGCGATAGCCACTACCAGCGGGTTTTCTAACAGTTTATCGATATGTTTTTTAAGCAACAGACCTAAAATCACAGCAGGTATAACCGCGATAACTAATTTAACATAGAAATCAACCGATTGAACAAAGCGTTTAAAGTATAATACCACTACCGCCAGGATAGCGCCCAACTGGATCACTACTTCGAACAGCTTAACAAACTCATCCTTACTGATGCCCATTAATGAGCTTGCAATAACCATGTGCCCGGTTGAGGACACCGGCAAAAATTCTGTCAGTCCTTCAATAATTGCCAGGATGATAACGTGTATAATGTTCATTGGGGTAGGTTGGGGTATGTTGATTGAGTTGAACTAACTATGCCGACGGTTTTTTAAATATCGCGAAGAAACCCAGGGCAAATCCTGCTAATACAACGATCGGCGCCAGTACAATTTTGGTATTACTGTAAATATCGGTAGTGCCCGACATTAGTATAAATCCAAAGGCAACTACAGCAATGCTGATGATCAGTAAGCGGTAATTTGATTTATCAAATATGAATTTTACCGGTGTTGTATTGGTTTCCTTTGCCTGTGGCCTTGTTGAAGCACTTGTTTTGATGGGAGTGCCTGGTTTAATTGGTTGTGCCATATTTTTTTAATGTTGAATTATCGAATGATTGATTTATAAGCTTTTACCTTTATCCTTTCGCCTTTGTCCTTTCACCTTACCTGTAAAGGTTATAAACTTTTAAACGCAGATATTTATTTACCGCCAGGAAAGTACTAAAGCCCGAAATGAAAACCCCTAAACCTATTACGATCAAAAACACGATGCCAAATTCGGTATAGTTTTGTAAGATAACCAGGTCGGGTATTTGTTTCAGGGCTAAATAAAGCGTTCCCATTAAAATAACGATAGCTATCAATGCGCCTAAAATGCCATGCCAAATACCATATAACATAAATGGTTTGCGGATAAATCCTTTTGTAGCTCCTACCAGTTGCATTGATTTTATTAAAAAACGCTGCGAGTAAATGGCAAGCCTGATAGTATTGTTGATCAAGGCCACTGAAAGCACTACGAATATTGACGCAAATACCAGGATGATCAAACTAATAGAAGTTAAGTTCTGGTTCATTTGATCAACCAGCGATTGCTGGTATTTAACTTCTTTGATCAGCGGGTTTTTCAGTAACTCAGTTTTGAATTTCTCAATATCTGTGTTGTTGGCATAGTCGGCTTTTAAATAAACATCCAATGATTGTGATAATGGGTTATATCCCAAAAACTTCACAAAATCCTCGCCCAAGTCTTTTTGCAGGTTACGGGCGGCAAGCTCCTTGCTTACATATAGGGTTTGCTTAACAATTGGATTAGCTTCCAGTTGTTTTTGTAATTGCAGCACATCTGTTTCGTGCGCGCTTTCATCCACAAAAATATTGAGTACAATGTTTTCCTTCACATATCGCGAAAGGTTGTTGGCATCAACCAGGATAAGTCCAAGCAAACCGATCATAAGCAATACCATAGCTATACCAAAAACGGTGGAGATATAGATGGTCTTCGTTTTTTTTGATGATTCGCTCGCTTCAAATTCTTCCATAAGCTTTTATCTTAGATGTCAAATCTTCGCACCAGATGCTGCGAAAATAACAAACCTGTCACTAAAGGTAAAAATTATCTGCTATTATTATTTGCACAAGTGGGGATAATGCGGGTTTTTAACAAAAATTAACGGTTTGATACGATACTATTTAACTACAACTATGTTTTTAAATATAATCAGCACCCCCGCTTTTGTCCACGGACGACTTGCAGTAACCTTTAAAACAGTTTTTCCTTTTTTTAGCGCGATGAATCGCCATACTCCATACCCCGGTTTACCTAAAGTGCTATTGGCAGCTGGTGATTTTTCAATATTTTTTTCCAACCGCAAAATTGTGGTATCGTATTGTTCTTTATCGAACCGGTACCCGCCGTCAACCCGGTTGGGTAAGGTTAAAGTGAATTCCTGGCCCTTTGAGATAGTCAGTTTTTTGCCAGTGCTGTTTTCTGTAAGAGCTATTACCTGTGATGCAGAATAGGGTATTGTTTTAGGGAGACCCAAAGCTGCTAAGAAAGCAACTGGAAGAAATATAAATAACCCGCTATGTGCTAATTTCATAAAATGGGTATCAAGAAGAATCAAGAACCAAGGATCAAGAGAAAAACAAAAATAAAGGCTCCTTGTGTGGAGCCTTTATTTTAAACGGAATATTTATATATGCCAAATTAAAGATTCATGTAATAAACGCCACCCTGTGGTACAATTTTAGTACTGCTGAATACAGAATATGGCATGTAGTAAAATCCCTTATTCCCCCATGAGGTGCCCCATGAATTTTGTACAAGGAATGCTTGTTTGTTATCATCATAACCTACTATCGGGGTAGCATGACCACCCAATAATCTTACGCCTCTTACAAGCGCGCCTGTGCTTGTAAGAGGGTTATAAGTATCGTTGGTTGCTGAGTTTAAATTTTCAAAATACTGGTAGGTCCTTGTATTATCATAAACGTTAAAGCCCATCATTACGGGTATATTATTTAGAAGACATGTTTTAACAGCCGCTATGTCTCCTGTATTTATTAATGTATAACCGGTGGTTAGTTTATAATTCAGTGCATCTGAAATTGCAGCAGACGTTGGCGGGGTTTTATAAGCTGTTGATGTGTTACTGCTTGGATAAGGCATTAATGCATCAGCGCAAATGCCATATTTTGTTAAAGCCTGGTCAATATTAACCATATTAGCGCCATTATCTGCAGTGATGCTTTCTCCAAGGATGTTAACCCTTTCCTCATAATAAAGAAACGCAGGGCTTCGCAAAGCAGGGAATACATTAGTATGACTATAATAGTAACCAATTTCATAAGCCTCAGTTCCGCAAAAAGCTGTACATGAGCCTATTTGTCCCTGATCCCTTACGGCTGGTGTTGCAAGCGTAAGAACTGCTGGCGGGGGTGTTACAGACGACTCACTAAAACGTGATCTAAACGCATCTGCCGAGAATTTGGGTAGTGCCTCGTATTCTGCCGGGCTTGTAGGTAAAAGGCCGTAAACATGCTTGCCATCCGCAGTAGAATTTAGCGTTTGTTGCTGCGTAACCGGGTTGACTTGCTGATTTGATTTGGAGCATCCGTAAAAAATGAACATTACAGCTGCTAATGATAAAAGTGATGATAGTTTAGAGTTTGTTTTCATATTTGTTTTATCTAATGTTAAATAACCACAATTGATTTCGTTTTCAAACAGATAACTTACTCAATAGTAGTAAAATATAATCCATTTTGCAAAAACAAAATTAAACACCCCATTAAATTCATGGTGCCGAAATAGCTAAAAAGCGCGAATGGGAAGAGCAGTCTGGTCATTCGGTAAATAAAGCGCAAGTCGAAAAAGGAATAAAAAAAGTAAATACAGCCTCGGTGGTGAGTAGTGAGTTGTCAGTAGTGAATCGTATTTGCGACTCACTATTCACCACTCACCATTGCCTATCGGGCAATCCCTGCCGAGTTAAATTGCAGATCGTACAGTTTTCGATAATAGCCAGCCTCAATTTTAAGCAACTCCTGGTGAGTGCCCATTTCTTTGATCTCGCCATGATCAAGCACGATGATCTTATCTGCGTTTTGGATGGTAGATAGGCGATGGGCAATTACAATAGCCGTGCGGCCTTGCATAAGCTTACCGATAGCGTTTTGTATCAGTATCTCGGTTTCTGTATCAACGGATGAAGTAGCCTCATCCAGCACCAAAATGGCCGGATCATACACCAATGCACGGATAAAAGAGATCAACTGCGCCTGGCCGGATGACAGGGTTGAGCCGCGTTCCATTACATTATAATCATAGCCGCCGGGCAGCCGTTCAATAAACTCATGCGCGCCAACATCCTTCGCGGCAGCAATGATCTGCTCGCGGGTGATGGAAGGGTTATTCAGGCTGATGTTATTAGCGATGGTATCAGTAAACAAAAAAACATCCTGTATCACCGTCGCTATCTGCGAGCGTAAATAACCCACTTCATATTCTTGAATGTTAACGTCGTCCACTTTAACCGTGCCCTTGCCGATCTCATAAAACCTGTTCAGGATATTGATAGTGGATGATTTGCCTGCTCCGGTAGCGCCAACCAGTGCCAGCTTTTCGCCCGGCTTTACGTGGAAACTGATGTCTTTCAGCACCCAATTTTCGTCGTTATAAGCAAACCATACGTGGTCGAAAGCTATTTCGCCCCGTAAGCCTGCCGGTTTTAGTGCCCCAGTATTGATGGCGACCTCATCGGTATCCAGCACTTTAAATATGCGGTCGGCCCCAACCATGCCCATTTGCAGGGTGTTGAATTTATCGGCCAATTGCCTTATCGGTCTGAATAAAAGATTGAGCAATACAATAAATGCCAGTATCATACCGGGTGTCACAGGATGGCCATGCGTGCCAATACTTGCCAACTGCTGATCGGTGAGTATACGCTTGCACCCATACCAAACCAACAAGCCAATGCATACGGCAGACAATATCTCAACTACGGGGAAGAATATAGAATAGTACAAATTAGACCTGATATTAGCATCGCGATATTTGGTGTTAACGGCTTTAAATTTCCGCATTTCCTGGTCCTCACGCGAGAAATACTGGATGATGCTGATGCCCGAAATATGTTCGGCCAAAAAAGTATTCAGGTGAGCAACCTGTGTACGCACTTCCTGGAAGGATGATTTAATGGCCTCCTTAAACACATAAGTTGACATGAGCAAAAAAGGCATAGGTATCATGGTGATGAGCGCCAGTTTCCAATCCTTTACCAGCATATATACAATGATGGCCACTACCAGCAACAAGTCGCCGACTATAGATATCAAGCCTTCGGAAAATATATCAGCAATGGTTTCAAGGTCTGACACCGTGCGGGTGATGAGCATCCCGATAGGGGTATGGTCGAAATATTTTAGTCTAAGACTGATGATATGGTTAAATACGTCAATACGCAGATCACGAATCACCGATTGCCCAAGCGAATTGGTGGAATAGGTTTGATAATATTGCGCCAGGGTTTGTATGATCAGCTGTGCGATCATCAGGCTAACCATCAAAACCAGCCCGTTGTAGTTGTTGCCAAGAATATATTTATCGAGCGTTATCTGCATCAGAAAAGGCTGCACCAACGCACCGGCTGCCAAAAAGATGGTGAGGAATGCAGCTATAATAAATGTTCCCCTATACGGTTTCACATAACGCATTACCCGCTTTAGCAGATTCCAATCGAGCGCCTTACCGGTTACCTGGGACATTGTTTTTTTATTTCGGATTTCGAATTTTCGATTTCGGATTTATTTATTTGAACAATTAACATTTACAATATTATAAAATTCGAAATTGAACATCCGAAATTCGACATTACAAATATGGATATTTTACTTCCGTTAAATATAAACCACAGGCCGGTACCGAAACACCTGCATTGCTACGGTTTTTACTTTCGATAATAGCCCGCACATCTTCCGGCTCAATCTCCTTTTTGCCGACTAACATCAAAGTGCCCACTATGGCGCGTACCATGTTCCGTAAAAAACGGTCTGCCGAGATATGGAACACCATAGCGCCCTCGTTACAAACCCATTCGGCTCTTGATATTTTGCAATTGTTGGTCAGCACCTGTGTGTTTGATTTACTGAAGCAGCTAAAGTCAGTGTGCTCCATAATGATCTTAGCCGCCATGTTCATTAAGTTTATATTCGGTTTATCCCTTAGTTCCCATGAATGATTGATCTTAAAGGGATCTTTTTCAAAATGTACATGGTATTCATAAGAACGCAGCACCGCGTCAAACCTTGCATGAGCATCCACATTGACCGGGATGATACGTTTTATGGCGATATCGTGGGGTAAGATGGCATTAAGGCTTCTTATTTTGTCCATAGCCCATAGTCCATGGTCCATGGATTGTTCGCTACCGACCATCAACTCAAGATCAAAATGCGCATACAACTGTCTCGCATGTACACCTGTGTCTGTTCGCCCGCAACCTGTGGTTTCAACCGACTCACGCAGTATAGTAGCTAAAGCTTTGTTCAAAACTTCCTGCACACTGATGGCATTGTCCTGTACCTGCCAGCCATGATAGTTGGTGCCATCGTAGGCCAATTCAATAAAATAACGTTGTTTTTCGGACACGGGGCAAAGTTAATATTGATTTACGAATTACAGTTTATCATTTACAATCACAATGTCACATCCTCAGACGCCTATCACTGTTTTTGATTAAACAATTCTATCTTTGTTGCAATAATTTACTCATATGCTACAACGAATACAAAGCATCTACTTATTGCTTGCGAGCCTGGTTATTTTCGCGCTGTTTTTATTTCCATTAGTTCATAATGTTTATGTAGATGGCGTACCCTCCACTATAAAAATTACCGGTATTTTCCAGGATGTAAATGGTGCGCAGACGCATACTCAAACATTCATCACATTGATAGCCGCAACGGCTGTTGTTGCTATACTGCCGCTTATCCTGATATTTCTGTACAAAAACCGTAAGCAGCAAGTGATGCTGTGCTATGGTTATATTTTAGTAGTGTTTGGATACAGTTTTTGGATGGCGCAAACCGTAAAATCATTTACAGGAGGGGCCGAGCTGACCACCAATAATTTCGGCATTGGTATGTTATTAAGCTCTATCTCTGTTGTGCTGATGATATTTGCTGCAAAAGCCATACAGCGGGATGAGAAATTGGTGAAATCGGCAGATAGATTGAGATAAAAGCCCCCGACCCCTAAAGGGGTGGAATAAGGAAATTAAATAAATATGAAGAACTGGTTAAAAATATTATTGTTCTGTCTTATCTCCCTGGTGTTTATTGGCTGCGACCGGATCACTAAGGATCTGGCAAAGCAACACCTGATGTATAGGGAGCCTTTGTCTTATTTCCATAATACAGTAAGATTGGAGTATGTAGAGAATACCGGGGCCGCGCTAAGCCTGGGCGATCAATTGTCCAAACCGGTAAGCTTTTGGTTGTTGAGTATTTTGCCTTTGATTTTCCTGTTGATATTGTCTGCTTACGCCATCATGAATATCCGAAAATTAAGCCCGTTGAGAATTCTTTCATTCTCATTACTCATTGCAGGTGGTATGGGGAATATTATAGACCGGATATTATTCGACCGCCATGTAACCGATTTTATGAATATCGGTATCAGCAGTCTGCGTACAGGTATTTTTAATTTCGCTGATGTTTGTGTTACGGCAGGTGCTATCGGTTTTTTGATATCTTATAACAGGGATAAGCCGAAGTCAGATTTAAAAGTTGAAGGAGTTGATTAATTCAGGATTTATTGTTTCTTAAAAATAGATTTCAGCGGCTTTTGCCTTGTACCCCTAATATTCACTAACTCAATTTGCTTATTTACACGTTTAATCCGGTAAGTTAGCATAGTTAGCCTGTTGATAGGCCCACGATATAAATTCTTTTGATTATTGGATCTTTGTAAGATTTCAGGATGAAGAATTAACGTCTCAAAAAATTGATCAGTTACTTTAATGAAATTTATTATTTCTTTTTCCGACCAGTTTTCTTCCAAATAATCAATGATCTTAGCATAACCTTTAATAGCTTGCTTTGTCCAGATTATTTTGAACGCCATTTTTGGTATTTTGACATTACTTCTTCATGGGAGAAAACCTCTCCCTTGTCTGCTTGTGCCAAGCCTTCTTCAATTTCAGATTTTTCATCTTCACTGATCTGTTCCCACCAATCTCCCTGCTGATCGTTTTTTAAAGCAATGAACCGTTCAATAACGGAGGGCTCCTGCACATCCGTTAGCCATTTTATTAAGTTCAATTTTTCGATTTGAATATCCATACTATTTAATCTATCTCAAAAATAAGATTTATTAATTACTTACGAAAACTATTGAAGTGTCATATTCCCCATTTCCAAGGCAAGTATTTGAATTGCCGTTTTAAATCCCTACCTTTGCGCCCGATTTGGCGATGTTGCCAGATTCGTTATTTAAATTCATGAACCCATTTATTCAACTGGGAATCCGTCATGATATTGTTAATGCCATCACTGAGTTAGGGTTCGAAAACCCTACACCAATCCAGGAACAGTCAATTCCGGTATTGTTAACAGGCAGCAACGATTTTGTCGGATTAGCCCAAACCGGGACCGGTAAAACAGCTGCTTTTGGACTGCCGTTATTAGAACTACTTGATTTCGAAGAAAATCATCCGCAGGCGCTTATTTTATGCCCTACTCGCGAACTTTGTTTGCAGATCACTAACGATCTGAAAAATTATGCCAAAAATATGCGCAGCGTACACGTTGTAGCCGTTTATGGTGGCGCAAGTATTTCGGATCAACTGCGCGAGATCCGCCGCGGTGTGCAAATTGTAGTTGCCACACCGGGCCGTATGCTTGATATTATCAACCGCAAAGCGATTGATTTTAGCCAGGTAAAATTTGTAGTATTGGACGAGGCTGATGAAATGCTCAACATGGGCTTTCAGGAAGATATTGACAGTATTTTGTCTACCACACCAGAAGAGAAAAAAACATGGCTATTCTCGGCCACCATGCCTTCTGAAGTAAGAAGGATCGCGAAAAAATACATGACCGATCCCTATGAACTTACCATGGGCACAAAAAATACAGGGAACGAAAACATCGAGCACGAATATTATATCATCCGTGCCCGTGATAAATATGCTGCGTTTAAGCGTATTGTCGATTTCAACCCTGAAATATTTGGTATCGTATTTTGCCGTACCAAAATAGAAACACAGGAAATAGCCGAAGCCTTAATTAAGGATGGTTATAATGCTGATTCGCTGCATGGCGACTTATCACAACAACAACGCGATAAGGTAATGAAACGTTACCGTGAGCGCAGCCTGCAATTGCTGATAGCAACTGACGTGGCAGCACGTGGTATTGATGTGAATGATGTTACACACGTTATTAACTACTCATTGCCAGATGAAATTGAGAACTACACCCACCGTAGCGGACGTACTGCCCGTGCCGGTAAAACAGGTGTTTCTATCTCTATCATCAATGGTAAGGAATTAGGTAAAATACGCCAGATTGAAAGAACCTTAGGTAAACGTTTTGTTAAAATGGATATACCTACCGGTTTCGATGTGGTTGAAAAACAATTGTTTGCACTGGTGCACAAAGTACATAATGTTGAAGTTAACGAGCAGCAGATAGAGCAATATACCTCCCGTATCATGGACGAATTTAAGGACATGAGCAAGGAAGATATCATCAAACGTTTTGCTTCATTAGAGTTTAACAGGTTCCTTGATTATTACAAGAATGCACCAGACCTGAATGCCCCGGTTGACGAAAGCCGCCGTGATAGTTCAGGTGAACGTTCTTTCCGTACAAGCGGGCCGTCTGAATTTACCCGTTTGTTTATTAATTTGGGTTCTGTTGATGGATTTAGCCGTGGCGATTTGCTGGGTTATATCTGTAACACCTCTAAAATAAGCGGTCGTACTGTAGGAAAAATAGATGTTAAAGGTGTTTTCTCATTCTTCGAAGTACCTAATGATGAAGTTGGAAAAGTACAGGAAGGCTTTAAAGGCGCTGATTTCCAGGGACGTGATGTAAGGATAGAAATATCAGGCGAAGGCAGCAGCGAAAGACGCGAAGGCGGTTCAGGTCAGCGACGCGAAGGCGGTAACTACTCCGGCGGAAGACGCGAAGGCGGTTATTCAGGTGGAGCTGGCGGAAGGCGCGAAGGCGGCTACAGCAGGCCCGAAGGCGGTAACAGGGAACGTACGGGCAGTAACGCCGGTGGTGGTTTCCGTGACTTTTCCGGCAAACGCCGTGAAGACCGCAATACCGGTGGAGAACGCCGTAAAAGATTTTAGTTAGTTAATTAGAGATTAGAGAATAGTGATTAGTCGATCAGGTAAATTTTGCCTAATCTCTAATTAACTAACCTCTAATCACTAAAAAACCGATGCCAGCAATGGCATCGGTTTTTTTTTACATTTTCTTATCCATCAACTCGGACTTTTTCAGGTAAACCCTGTGCCCGGTTTTGTTGACGTAATAATAGTGGGAATATTTATTAATATAAACGGTTTCTCCCTTCGGTCCGCATTTGCCTTCATACTTTTTATCAACTACATGCGATGCGGTGTTTGCGGCAATATTTGATGTTTTATGGCCAACTTTTTTGGCGGTGTTGTCTATCTTTTTCCCGAGAGTAGTGTCTCTTTTAATGGTTCCGGCCATGCCTTGCGTGGCGAATAAAACAGCTGCCGAAAATAATGCAGCCTTTAATAAAGTTTTCATTGGTTTTTGAATTAAGTTAATTTATGTATTAACTCAATTGCGCTGCCAAATGTTTCATTTCAGTTGTTGGATTCCGTTTCTCATACAGGATAGCATAAACGGCGCTGCAAATA
>JABDFM010000062.1 GCA_013286565.1 Bacteroidota bacterium | reverse complement strand
TATATGATAGAATGCAAATAGCCCGACGGCTATAGCATGGAATTTTTTAATTTTATGATTTGTTTTTATTACCTGTTTTGAAAACGATGGCTTACCAATGGAGTTAGCGCGACAGGTATATACAAATTTACGAAGACAGGGTGAAGAAAGTACTGACACTGTTTTGTCAGTACATTGATAGTTAAGAAATTTAACTTGTGTAGTTGGGCATTAACGAACAGTGGCTCTATGCCCGAAATGAAAAAAGCCGGATGAGACACTATTATTTTCCAAATAAATGCTTTTTTGCAAATGCTCTTCCTGAACCAGATTTTAAATATCGTTCAAACTCATATGCTTTATATCTGTCAGGAAACGAACAACACCATACAAGTTTGACAGGAAGATGTGATTTTGTTGCAGGTACGTATCCCTTTTTATGGCGGGAATATCTTTCTTTTAGATTTACTGTGCAGCCAACATAATGATTGCCGTTATTAAGTTCAAGTATATAGACATAATACCACATAGGGACTAAAATAAGATTAAACTCTAATTTATAGAGTTTAATCTTAAAGTCGCGTTAAGCGGGCGAAGGTCACCTTCGCAACTTCAGCGACCGAAGCCCTCCTTCGCGAACTACTGGCGGATTTCATCCGCCGTAGCCCGCTTCGGCGGGCGAAGGCGGAGAGGGAGGGATTCAAACCCCCGGTACCT
The DNA here is from genome assembly GCA_013286565.1 of Bacteroidota bacterium. GTDB lineage: Bacteria > Bacteroidota > Bacteroidia > Sphingobacteriales > Sphingobacteriaceae > Mucilaginibacter. The sequence continues at coordinate 18,170 of JABDFM010000062.1, read as the reverse complement.
TTAACAGTACACCTGATTTCGAATCAGGCACATTCGATCACTCTGACACCTCTCCGGAATGAAATGAAAAATCCCGCCAAAAGCAGGATTCTTTGCAAATCTGAGGTTGCAAAAGTACATATTATTCATGCATTTTGAAAGAATAACTAATAAGGTATAGCCAACACAGGCATTTCGCAAGCGTGATATTTGTAAGCTCAACCTAATTATTATATTTGGTTATTGATTATCAGGCATAAAGCGATCAGTGAAGATAAAACTCAATCCAGTTAATGAAAACTAACTTTCAAAATAGGCACTAATATTGATGTTGCCGCGGGCTTAGCTTTGGTGAAAAGAAGTTACTTAAAAAACGCCGCTGCCAGGTAAGCAGCAACCGAAACAGCAATACCATACATAAATACATTGTATGATATCCGCAGCAAGCGGAACTTACGGCCTAAAATTTTGCCCTGCCAGTAAATATCTTTTATAAGGCTTCCATATAAAAACTCGCTGTCGTCCATCATTTGCCTTATGCCATATTCAAACTCTTTGAGCTCCATTTTATAAAAGCTTCCGAAAAATAACAGGTTTACCGTTTTATTTTCCACCTGTTCCCTGGAAAAAGTGCCTTTGGGGATATTAGGCCTTGTAGCCAATACAGAATAGATAATAGCTACCACGCACACACCCAGTAATAAAATAGTAGGGAAGATCAGGGCTGAATTCTGCACGAATTTACCGATAAGCAAGCCAATAGCTATTGATATGATTATTGAATTTACAGTGATCATGATGAAGGCTTTGTTATCGGCCATCATACTTAAGCGCTGGTGATTTGAGGACGAATTCTTAAACATGGTTTGTACTCCCCGCAAATGATGTTTGCTTTTTTTCAATTGTGAAGCATACCCGCTTTTAGTTTCTTCCTGTTTAGGTATTTGTTCCATCAATTCATCATTGGTAGTTTCTTTGGATGGCGAATTTTTTGTCTGCATATTATTTAGTAATACATAACGGGATGTAACATTTGGATGGTGCTGATATTTAATCGAATATATTATTTTGTATGCGATTCTTTTTATTTTTTTGTTAAGTTTATTACTTATTTTATGGTATTCAATTAGTTCTTCGCTAACGAAATATAAAGACCTAAGGTAAAGCTTTAATAGAATTATCTTTTCACAATAAATTTAATACCATGAAACCTTTTTTGCAGCCTTGTTATTCCTCTCAAGTAAAAAAATATTCATCACAAACGCCAGGACAGAATAACGGGTAAGGCATAAGATGAAATAGAAAGTCTTAATCAAGGTCAGAAACATGGAAAATCTTCAAATATTTAATTGCAGGTTTTTCCTGTTTTTTTTGGCTTTTATTTCGAGTAGAAAAAAAAGCAAACAGTCATCCTGATTAAATAAATTTGAAAGTATTACGGAGAGTATCACTTTCGAAAAAAGATCAAAACAATGTCCAATTTAAAAAACCTCGCTTGTTATTGGGGTATAAAGCAAATTATTCAATAACAATTAAACATTAAAAACATGGATGAGTACATTTTAATTTTTAGGCACGAGGATGGAACAAAGGTAGCGTCGCCGGATCAGCTCCAGGCCTGGATGAAACAAACAATGGATTGGATAGGTGGTATTGCTGCCCAAAATAAATTTATCAGCGGCACTGGTTTACCATTTGATGGCGCAAAAGTTGTAGGACATAACAACATAGTAACCAACGGGCCGTTTGGTGACATTAAAGAAACGATAGGGGGTTTTATTATTGTAAAAGCTGATTCGGTTGATGAAGCTGTGGAATTTGCTAAGGGCAGTCCTGTATTGCAGGGCGACGGCAACACCGTGGAAGTGAGAAAGATAGCTAAACGAGACGGTACGCATTGATTTTGAAAAAGCTTTTTGCGGGGACTTATATTTATATATGCAGGAGCAAGAATTAATACCGCATTTATTCAGAACCGAGTTTAGTAAGATAACGGCTGTGCTCTGTAAGTTGTTCGGCATGGAAAATGTAAATATTGCAGAAGACATAGCCGGTGAAACATTTTTATCCGCCCTGGAAACGTGGCCCTTTAAAGGGGTACCGGAAAACCCTGCAGCGTGGCTCTATACTGTAGCCAAGAACAATGCTAAAAACCTGGTCAGTCGCGACCAGGTTTTTCATCATAAGATCACACCGGTAATTGAATCATCCTCGCCAACCGGCTATGAGATTGAGATCGACCTATCAGCAAAAAACATAGCCGATAGTCAATTACAAATGCTGTTCGCGGTTTGCCATCCTTCTATACCTGCTGAAGCGCAAATTGGTTTGGCGCTCCGTATCCTTTGCGGTTTTGGCATTGATGAGATAGCGAATGCTTTTTTAACAAACAAAGAAACCATCAATAAGCGCCTTTTCAGGGCTAAGGAAAAGTTGCGTGCAGGGATGGTAGTTATTGAATTTCCTCCCGAAAATGAGATCAACAGCCGCTTGCAATCTGTTTTGACCACTTTATACCTGTTATTTAATGAGGGGTATTATTCCGAAAGCCAGGATACTGTTTTGCGCAATGATTTTTGCCTGGAGGCGATGCGGTTAACTTATATGCTGATTGAGAATGAACAGACTAATCACCCGGATGTTAATGCATTGTTTGCGTTGATGTGTTTTCAATCCTCGCGTTTTGAGGCCCGGAAAGATGCGAATGGCGAGATGGTGCTATACCAGGATCAGGATGAATCCCTTTGGAACCAGGAGCTGATCACTAAAGGCGCTTATTATTTAAACAGGGCTTCGAGAGGGGAGATGTTATCAAAATATCACCTGGAGGCCAATATCGCTTATTGGTACACGATAAAGGATGATACGAAGGAAAAGTGGGAAAATGTATTGCAGTTGTTTAATCAATTGCTGATGATCGGCTATTCGCCCATTGTGGCTCTTAACCGCACTTACGCGCTTTCGAAAGTAAGGGGAAATGAAGCCGCCATTATAGAAGCTGAAAAGCTGGATCTTACCACTAATCATTTTTATTTTACCCTGCTTGGGGAATTGTACAAAGACATTAATAAAGAAAAGGCAAAAGAGAATTTATTAAAAGCCCTGCACTTATCAAAAAAAGTGACCGAAAAACAAATTATCCAAAATAAAATAGATCAACTTTGACCCTTATCAGGCTAAAATTACTCAGGGTGTATTATTTCAATTTATGGGATGATTTATTATGATATTACCAATTAGTTATACCAATTTACTCAATTGGAGGGATTTCTCGCTAAATCACTCGTTTTTTTGAAAAAAGTAAAAAAAAAAGTAATTTTTTTTGCAAAACAAAGGAACCTGCAAATCAAATGATTGCGAGTTTCTATTAAAGACATTTCTGAAAAGTAAAAACATCCTTTTTTTTACTTTATGTATTGTAAATCAATAATTTACAAATCTCATTTACTGCAACACACTCTTTTGCAAGCTTTTTAAAAACTGAAACATTTATGTATAAGGTTACGTAAAGGAACCTGTTTTACAAATATCATTTCGGCTTATTTTAGATTTATTGTTTTAATTATAAATATTAATTAACAATGCAGTCTAACTTAAGCATTAATTAACATGGAATACTCCAATGTTTGAATACAAGTATTTACTCCATGAACTGGAAATATATATACCCTGTTTAGCAAATAACAATTGCCAGACAGGCATTTGTTATATACGTTGTTTTGATTTCTAAAGGCATTCACATGAAAAAAACTTTACCATTCATCATTACGTCGAAAAACATTGTACTCTCATTCACTTTTGTTCTTATCAATCTGTGTTTTTTTAGTACAGCTTTTGCCACCAAAAGAGTTACTGCGATCTCAGTAGGGAGCCAAACAGGGACTGCCACTTCAGGAACCGGAACTTCAGTAACTTATACGATAGCACTTACAGAAGCGGGCGCTGCGCCACCTGCAGCCGATGCTATAAGCATAACTTTTGCAAGTGGAACACCCGCTGGGGTTACAAGTGTTTTTAGCACGGGTGCGTCCTATTTTCCTACGGGTTCCAATACCAATATTACTTTAACTATTACAACCACTGCAGCAACGCCGGCAGGAAGCTTTGCTTTTACGGTCACAAACGTTGACCCGAATGGGGGGGGGACGACAACTTCAAATGGCACCCTGTTAATTGGCGCGCCGGCAGCTTCAATAAGCTATACGGGTTCGCCATTTACGTATAATACCGGTGTAACGATCACGTCCTTAACACCTACGGTAGCAGGCAGCCCTACAAGCTATTCAATAAGTACCCCGCTTCCGGCGGGTTTGGCATTTAGTACCACCACTGGTGTAATATCCGGAACACCCACAGCAACATCTTCAGCAACTACCTATACTATAACGGCAAATTATCCCTTGGGAGTAACTGCTACAACTACTATAAACATAACTGTAACGGCGTCCACTATAAGCTATACAGGTTCACCATTTACCTATTATACAGGTACGGCTATTACAACCTTACCGCCTACAACAGTAGGCGGTACCCCGGCAAGTTATTCAGGCGTACTGCCGGCCGGTCTATCACTTAATGCTGCTAATGGGAATATAACAGGAACCCCTACGGCAACGTCTTCGGCGGCAAACTATACTATTACCGCCAATTATGCGGGTGGTGTAACCTCTACCGCTACTCTAAATATAACCGTACTGGCACCTACTATCAGTTATGCCGGTTCGCCATTTACTTATACTACCGGGGTTGCCATTACATCTTTAACACCTGTAGTAACAGGTAGCCCTGCCAGTTATTCAATAAGCACTGCGCTTCCCGCCGGTTTGGCCTTTAGTACTGTTACCGGAGTAATCTCCGGTACCCCAACAGCGACATCAACGGCGACAGCTTATACTATTACGGCCAATTACGCCGGTGGTGTAACAGCTACTGCTACCATAAACATAACTGTTAATCCACCGAAACCTGTTATCAGTTATACGCCATCAACAAATGTTTATACAACAAATATTGGCATTGCTTCATTAACCCCTGCTAACACGGGCGGGGCAGCAGTTACCTGGTCGATAAGCACAGCACTGCCGACAGGATTATCATTTGATACCACTACCGGTATAATCTCGGGGACGCCTACGGCAATATCTGCGGTAACTACTTATACTGTTACTGCTACTAATGCAGGTGGCAGCGGAACTACTACGGTAACTCTAACTGTTAATCCACCAGCCCCGGCTATCACTTATTCACCGTCAACCAATAATTACGTAATCCTTAATGCTATCCCCACGCTAACCCCCATCAATACCGGAGGTGCAATAGCTAGCTGCCTTATAAACCCGGTGCTACCATTGGGCCTGTTGTTTAACACCAGTACCGGCGTAATATCGGGTATGCCTACAATAGTGTCGCCAGCAACAACATATACCATCACTGCTACCAATGCAGGTGGTAACTGTACTACCACTGTAATATTAAAAGTTGATGCATTGCCACCTGCAATTACTTATACGCCATCAACAAATGTTTACATGGTGGGTATTCCAATTACAACATTAAGCCCAACCGTAACAGCGGGTACACCAAGCAGTTATTCAATAAGTACAGCGCTGCCGGCAGGTTTATCATTTAATACAGCAACAGGTGCAATTTCAGGTACACCAACCGCGTTATCCGGGTCAACGATATATACTATTACCGCCAGCAATGCAGGCGGCAGCGGTAATACTACAGTAACCCTGTCTGTTGTTAATCCACCGGCGCCCATTATCTCCTACACGCCATCAACAAATGTTTATACATCAGGCATAGCAATTGCTACATTAACACCAACCAACACAGGCGGAGCAGTAACAGGCGGCTATTCAATAAGCACAGCGTTACCGGCAGGTTTGTCATTTAATACGGTTACCGGTGTAATTTCAGGCACGCCTACAGTGGTGTCGCCTACAACAACCTATACGATTACGGCTACAAATGCCGGTGGTAGCGGCAGCACTACAGTAACTTTAACGGTTAATCCACCAGCCCCCATTATCAGTTATACGCCATCAACAAATACTTATATAGTTGGTACGGCAATTACGCCACTAACTCCCGCTAACACGGGTGGTGCAGCAGTAAGTTATTCAGTAGGCACCGCGTTGCCAGCTGGTCTATCGCTTAATACCGTTACCGGCGTAATTTCAGGAACTCCTACTGCTGTATCTGCAGCAACAGTTTATACCATTACTGCAACCAATGCTGGTGGCAACGGAAGCACAACGGTAAACTTAACAGTTAACCCAGCACCGCCTGTTATCACCTATACGCCATCAACAAATTATTATACAATTAATACCGCAATTACTTCATTAACCCCTGCTAATACAGGTGGTGCAGCAGTAAGTTATTCAATAAGCACGGCGCTACCCGCCGGTTTATCGTTTAATACGGTTACAGGAGTAATTTCAGGAACACCTACTGTATTATCGGTAGCAACAGTTTATACCATAACAGCTACTAATGCGGGTGGCAGCGGAAGTACAACGGTAAATTTAACCGTTAACCCGCCCGCCCCTATTATCAGTTATACGCCATCGACAAATGTTTATACAGTTGGTGCTGCAATAACCGCGTTAACCCCTGTAAACACAGGCGGCTCATCAACCAGTTGGGCAATAGGACCAGCGTTACCGGCGGGTTTGTCATTTAATACCACTACAGGTGTAATTTCTGGTACGCCAACCGCGGTATCGGCAGCAACTGTTTATACTATTTCTGCAGATAACGCAGGAGGTGTGGGTACAACTAAAATAACGCTATCCTGTGTTAATCCTGTGCCTCCTGTTATTAGTTACTCGCCATCAACCAATGTTTACACAGTTGGTACGGCTATTTCCTCATTGACGCCGACTAACACAGGAGGACCAGTAACGAGTTGGTCAATAGGCACCGCGTTGCCGGCAGGTTTGTCATTTGATACCACAACAGGTATCATTTCAGGTACACCAACAGCTGTATCTTCGGTTACTACTTATACGATAACTGCTACTAACGCTGCCGGCAGTGGAACTACTACGGTAACCTTAACAGTTAACCCGCAAGCCCCTGTAATAAGCTATACCCCGTCAACTAATGCCTACACACTTGGTACACCTATTACTCCATTAACCCCTGCTAATACGGGTGGTGCGGCTGTTAGTTACTCAATAAGCGCTGCATTGCCGCCGGGCTTATCATTTAATACCGCTACTGGTGTAATTTCAGGAACGCCCACTGCAACGTTTGCAACAACTGTTTACATGATCACAGCTACTAATGCAACAGGCATCGGAACAACCAATATTACACTATCAGTAAATAACAACGCACCTAACATTGTTTATACTCCGGCTACGCTAAGCTATTCAGTTGGTACTACGATCACCCCTGCAACACCTGTTAATTCAGGCGGTTTAGCAGCAAGCTTTACCATAACGGGTGGTACACTGCCCTCAGGTTTAACTTTTAACACCTCAACCGGTGTGATTTCTGGTACACCCAGCATAGTGTTCCCTACCACAACTTTTACTATTAAAGCTACTAATGCTGCGGGAAGCAGTAGTACTTCTGTGATTATCACTGTGAGCCCGCAAGCTCCTATTATCAGCTATACCCCATCCACAAATAGTTACGCCGTTAATGCAGCGATACCTACTTTGACACCTGCAAATACTGGTGGAGCAGTTACAGGGTATTCTTATTCATCAACTGGTGTATCGCTTACCGGCGCAACCCTAAGCGGGCCAAGTTTGATGACGATTGATGCCGCGGGCAATATTTATGTGGCCAATTATAATAACGGAACAATAAGTAAATATAACTCAAGCCATGTTTATGTAGGTACTTATACTACCGGCAAGGCCATGTCAAACCCGGAGGGGATAGTTTTTGATTCAGCCGGTAATTGTTACGTAGAAGATACAGGTGCTGGTGCTATTTATAAGTTTAATGCAGCAGGGGTATACCAGTCAACAATTATCAGCGGTTTAAGTCACCCGCTTGGTATCAGTATCGATCCATCAAATAATTTATACATCGCCACTTATCTTTATACTTCTCCATATACCAGTTCTGTAACTAAATATTCTACTTCGGGTGTTTTGGAGCAAACGCTTTCCAATGCGCAAATGGATGAGTCGGATGGGGTTAGCGTTGATGGCTCAGGGAATATTTTTGTTTTAAATCGTGCCCAGGATGCAGTTGGAACTAATAAGGGTTATGTAACTGAATATAATTCAGCCGGAACATACGTTGGCACATTCAGCAGCGGATATCAAGATCCATTAGCAATATCCAACGACCCTTCAGGAGATGTGTTTGTTGCCGACTCTCATAATAACCAGGTGAAAATTTATAGCCCATCTGGTGTATTGCTTAACACGATAAGCGGTCTTACTGATGTGGAGGGTTTTGTGGCAGATGCAAACGGTAATTTATATATATCTGACTATACCAATAATACGGTTAAAGAATATGCGGCCCAGGGCGGATACCACATCAATGCGGCATTACCGCCGGGATTAAGCTTTAATGCTGCTACTGGCCAGATCACAGGTACGCCGACAACAACTTTTCCGGCCACGACCTATACTATTACAGCTTATAACATTACAGGAAGCGGCAGCACTACTGTAACTTTATCATGCTATTTATCAAATGACTGGATCGGAGTAACCAGTACCGACTGGAATACCGCCTCAAACTGGTTGAGCGGTTCAGTGCCTACAATTGCACAGCCGGCGTATATTGGTGTCAACAGAACTTATAATTATTTTCCAAATGTTCTTGCAGGGGCAGGTACAGTTAATGTTGGCTCCATAACATTTGGTAACGTGGGTAGTCAGTTACCCGGCGTAGTTGTAAATGCCGGAAGTACTTTAAATGTTGCTGGTGCAATAACTTACCAGAGCGATGCAAGTGCGGGATTAGGTTATACTGGTTCTCTTTCGGGTGCAGGTACTATAACTGCCAACAGTATCAGCCTTATTTCAAACACAAGCTTAGGCAGCTCTTATACAACAACACTGGCTTCGTCAGTTACTAATTTAAATGTAACTACTAACATCGCTTTAACCACCTCTAATACGGGTTCGGCACTGTTTAATTCAACATTTAATTTAACAGGCGGTACAGCATCGGTTTCAGGTACGCTTCAAACCACAAACACAGCAACAAGTACTTCCAGTTTTGTAATAGTACCGGCAACTACGGCCACCTTACAGCTTTCTAACGCTACTGCTTTATCAGGACTTTCAGCTACAGGGACTAACGTAGTAACCTTTAATAATACCGGCTCAACTGTACAATATTCGGGAGCGGCACAAACGGTTTACACAACTGCAGCTATTACCGGTTTACCGGCAGGCGTTAGTTATAAGAGTATCTCATTTTCAGGTACTGGTATAAAAACAGCTTTATCAGGTAACTTAAATATATCGGGAGATTTTACCAATACATTGGTGAATGATGCCGGGGATTATGTAAGCCTGAGCAGTCCTGCTGTAAACTTTAACGGAACCACTCAAAACTTAGCAGGAGGGGCAGGCAATGGAACCACATTTTATACTGTTAATTTCAGTGGTTCCGGTACAAAAACGATGACCAGCGGTCTGTTCAATGTGGCAAGCTCAGGAGTTCTAACTATGCTGGGAGCATGTTCATGTAATACTTTGGTAACAGGAGGGTTTTTAACATTAAATTCAGATGCTACAGGCTCAGCTTCAATTGCAGCCATACCATCAGGACCTGTCATTACCGGCAACGTTAATGTGCAGCGTTACATAACAGGTGGATCAGGTTACAGGAGCTATCGCCTGGCATCTTCGCCAGTTTATGCCGCCACAGTGAGCCCAAATAATGTGTATAGCATAAATTACCTGCAAAACAGCATATATCTTACAGGATCGGGTGGGGGCTTTGATAAAGTTGGTAATCCAACTATTTATTTATACCGCGAAGATCAAATACCATCAAACGCTACTTTTATTAGTGGTAATTTTTGGGGCATTAGTGCAATAAATAATACGCCTACTTATAACTATACTGTTACCGGCGGCGGCGGATCGGGAACTTTCAATATCCCTGTAGGGGATGGCTTCTTTTTCTTTTTCAGAGGAAACAGGGCTTCAGCTCCTTTAGCTACAGAAACTACTCCGGCCTATACTACGCCGGTTACTGTTACCATGACCACAACCGGTACTTTAAACCAGGGGCAGGTTATTGTGCATGACTGGTACACACCAGCCTCTGCCAATTTAGGCTATACAGGTGTAGGCACAGGAACAAATAACACAGTACGTGGGTTTAATTTAGTGGGTAACCCGTATGCCAGTTCAATCGACTGGGAACAATTAAACACTACTGTACCCACCGCCGGGATATATGGTTATGATCTGTCTAATACCGTTTACGAACTTAACCCACTTACCAATAATTATGATACCTATCAACAAGGTGGTACCTATACTAACCATGGCAGGAGAACGATAGTAAGCGGTGAAGGATTTTTTGTATTAGCTGCCAGCAATGCCAGCCCGCAATTGATATTCAATGAAACGGCTAAGACAACAACACAAAGCACGGGTCTTAATCTTTTTATGGCTACTGGGAGCGATATTGCAAGCTTGAATAATGCCAGCATTGATCAGCATTTGCGTTTACAAATGGCCATGGACTCTATCAATACAGATGATATTTATGTAGGGTTTAAGGCCGGTGCGAGTACAGCATATGTAAATAATGAGGATGCGCCGTATAAAACAGGCAACGGTAAGGTAAGCTTATCCAGTTATTCAACTGATAACGTTCGCCTGGCTATTAACAGGATGCCTTTACCAGAACTAAAACAAACAGTTATCCCTTTAAACGTATCAGCTCGTGACCATGGAAGTTATAAATTAAACATGACTGAACTACAGGCTATACCTGAGATTTATGAGGTCTGGTTGATGGACAGTTACAATAAAGATTCGTTAGATATGCGTCACAATCCGACGTACGCTTTTAATATAACCGCAGATACCAATAGTTCTGGAAGCAAGCGTTTTCAATTAATATTACGCCAAAACCAGGCATTAGCTATGCATTTACTAACTTTTACTGCAGCCAAAGCAACAAATGGGGCGCAGGTAACATGGGTAACTACCAACGAGCAGAATTACACGAATTTTACTGTTGAGAGAAGTACTAATGGCGGTGCAACTTATAACGTATTGGGCGGTTTTACGTCAAGTTCGCTGGGTAATTATAGCCTTTTGGATAATGCCCCGGCTACCAGTGATATGTATCGTTTGAAGTTACAGGACCTGAACGGCACCATCACCTATTCAAATGTTGTTACCTTGATATATGGTAATGCAAACAGCTTACCACAAAATAATATCTCGCTTTACCCTAATCCAACTAAGAGTACGATCAATTTAACAATATCCCCAACTTTTAGTTCAAATTCGCTTATAATGCAAAGCTACGGTTCTGGAATAAACCTTGCTGCAAATACACCGAATACGTCAAATGCAGTATATAACATTCAAATAGTAAATGCTTCGGGCTCTGTTATAAAAACAGCAACAACCGCTCAGAAAGATTGGCAAACTAATGTAAGCAGCCTTTTACCTGGGACTTATATTATGCAGGTGTTTAACAATACCGATAAAACCTTAGTAGGGAAAGGCACCTTTGTGAAATTGTGATCTGAATATGGTCCCTAAAAAATAGTCCGACGGGACCGAAATAAAAAACGCCATCTACTAATTTAGTGGGTGGCGTTTTTGTTGATGGGGAGGATGGGAATCTATTAGCAGTTTGATTTATATTTGATTGTATTTTTACCAATTAAATGTCGAAATAATGAACGTAGAAAAAACTCTTGAGGAACATGCCCATCATTTTTTACTATCAATAAAAATTGAATATAATGGTGATAAGGAAGCTGTCTCAATAATACAGAAATACATAAAAGAAGGTAAAATAAGCGATGAAGAAGACCATATATTGAAGACACAATTAATGGACTCGTTAAAAATAATTGGAATAGGTATTCCCTTTGTTCTAATACCAGGTGCTTCCATCTTAATGCCAATTCTTATAAAAGTTGCCGATATGCACAATATTGAACTGATGCCTTCAGCGTTTAACGACGGAAACAAGTCATGATGATTTGTACAATCAGTCGCTATGTACAAGCCAAACTCTGTTTTTTTGAAGGCTGATATGGAAATAAATAAAAAACGTTCGCAAGTGTTTCAATACTTGCGAACGTTTGCGGAGAGTTAGGGATTCGAACCCCAGGACCCTTTAACAAGTCAACAGTTTTCAAGACTGCCGCAATCGACCACTCTGCCAACTCTCCGGGGACAAAAGTACAAAACCACGCCGAATTGCCAAATATGATATGGAGTTTTTTAAATAAAGATTTAAATCGTTGATTTTAAGATATCTATATTGATTATCTCCTGCTTTTCTTCAACGAAAAGAGTTGAATTTTGGTTTAACGATCACAATACTGCGCTTAGAAAGCTCAATACTAGCGTTCAATTCAAAGCCAATTAAGATGATAAGTGAGTTGAGATAAAGCCAGATCATCAACACGATCAGCGTACCTATGGAGCCATATATCTTATTGTAGGAAGCGAAATTATTGATGTAAAATGTAAAGCCCAGCGAGGTTAATACAGCAAGGCTTGTGGCTAAAACTGAACCTGGGCTTAAGAACTTCCATTTTTGCTTATGAGCAGGGCCATACCTATACAGAAGGGATACCGTAACAAAGAAAATAACAATTACGATGATCCACTTTAACAAAGCGATGGCTATAAACCACCCCTGAGCTTTGCTATTAAAATGGTGCTGTAACGATATCAATATCCTATGCCCGGCTATCATGATACTGACAGCGACCAGCATGGATATACTGATCACTACTGTAAGCACCAGCGCTACCCAGCGCCTCTTTAGGTAACTTCGCGATTCATTTATCAGTGATGACTTATTAAAGGCTTGCATCAGCCTGCTTACCCCGTTGGTGGCGAAAAATAAGGTAGTGAGGAAACCAAATGAAAATAGTTTGGCATTCTGTGTTTTAACAATATCTATAATGGTAGATTTTAAAGCTATGAAAGCGTCATTGGGTAAGATCTGTCCCATTATACTAAGCAGGTTGTCCTGGAAATGCCTTATCGGTATATAGGGTATCAGCGTAAACAGAAATATAGTAGCCGGGAACATGGCCAGCATAAAATTGTAAGCAAGGGACGAGGCTTTATTGGCCAGGATACCCTGTTTTATCTCTCCAAAAAAGAAAACAGCTACGGTATATAAAGAGATGGGTTTAAAGCCGGGGAATGCGATATACTTGGTACACTCGATAAGATACCTATAAAACGTAAACCGGCGTAAAAAACGGTGCAGCCATTCCATTCAACTCAAATCTACTGAAAAAACGGCTTCAACTTATCAATAAATTCCTGTGGGGGCAAGCAAGGGCGACTGGTTTTCATATTGACAAAAGCCAACAGGGTTTCACCTGTGTTGATCAACTCATCATTATGGTTATAAAGCTCATATTTGAAATGAATTTTTACGCCAGGCATTTTCGCCATGATCACCTTTATACGTATTTCCTCATCATATAAAGCCGGTTTCAAATATTTGCAGTTTAATTCTAACACTGGCATCATAATGCCGGATGCCTCCATGCCGCTATAGGTCATGTCCAGGCTGCGCAGCATTTCCACACGGCCAACTTCATAAAACTCGGCGTAATTGCCATAGTACATGTAACCCATCTGGTCGGTTTCGCCATACCTGACACGTAATTTAGTAGTGTGTTCAAACATTACTTCTTGATATTTCTTTCGTTAAGCGCCTGTTGAAATTTGTGAGCATTGACTAAATGATCGGCAACATTAGTGGCAAAAGCGTGGTACCCTGAAAAGTCTGCTTTAGCACACATATAAATGTAATCGCTCTTTCTGTAGTCAAGTACCGAGTTTAGCGCATTTACAGAAGGCATCATGATAGGGCCGGGGGGCAAACCAGTGTGCAAGTAAGTATTATAAGGAGAGTTGTAGGACAAGTATTTATTTAATACACGTCGTATCGTAAAATCCTTTAACGCAAAAATAACGGTCGGGTCAGATTCCAATTTCATGCCTTTTTTAAGGCGATTTAAGTACAGCCCTGCTATGGTTGGCATTTCGTCATCATGTAAAGCTTCGGCATCAACTATAGAAGCTAATACGGATACCTGGACAGGAGAGAGGTTTATTTCAGCGGCACGTTGTTTACGCTCAGGTGTCCAGAATTTTTCGTAATTAGAATACATCCGCTTAAAAAACTTTTCGGGCGTTGTATTCCAGTACAACTGATATGTATTTGGAATAAAAACAGCATACACATTATCAGTAGTAAGACCATATTTTTCGACAAATTGAGGAGAATCCAGCAAGCGAAGAATGGACACTGAGTCCGGTTCGATCTTTTTGGCTACAAAACCAGCAAACTCTTCTTTAAGCCTCAGGTTATGAAAAGCAAGGGTTACCGGTTCCTGCGCACCAATTGCCAGCATATTGATGAAATGGCGATTGCTCATACCGCTTTTTAAATGATACCTGCCCGGTTTTACCCGGTTTATATAATTCATATTATGGGCGGCCCAATCAAATGTAGCGGTATCCTTTACTATCTGTTCGTCGCGGATGGTTTTATAAACATCAGCGTATGTTGCACCCGTATGGATATATAAATATTCCTGTTTATCGGTCACATTCTCCCCAAAATACCGGGAATAATAAAACAAGCCTGTAATCCCTAAAATGATGATGATAATGACCACCAGGGCGATGATAAACTTTTTAACTACACCGGATGATTTCTTTGTCCCGTCCATTTTTTATAAGCTAATGTTATTTTATTGATCTCTTTGGAATGCAAGCAATCCGCCCGTCAAATTTCGGATATTTTTGTAACCATTCAATTCCAAAATTGATTTTGCCGTAGCGCTTCTTAAACCTGCCTTGCAAATTACAATGATCTCGTCGGTTTTATCCCAGGCAAGTTCGCCCAGGTTATCCTTTAAAACAGGCAGGGGAATATTTGTTCCCCCGATGTTATAAGTATGATACTCAATTTTTTCGCGCACATCAAGCATATTCAACTGCTCGCCGTTTTTAAGGCGGGTAATCATTTCCCTGGCAATAATGTCGGTCATGGTGTTTTTTTGCCTTGAGTAACTGTAAGGTTAATGCGTGTGCCGATACTGGTTTTACTTAAGGAGTCTGTTTTAGCAGGCATCTGGGCCACTACCACTACGTTGGTTGAGTCGGTAATAGTTCCTTCATAAGTAATGGTGCCTAAAGTTAAACCGCTGTTTTTAATCACAAAGCGCGCTGCATCCAGATCCTGGTTAACCAGGTCGGGGATATCCACTTCACTTGCACCGGCTCCATCGCCAAGTACGAGGTCCAACTTAGAGCCTTTTGGTAGTTTGGTGCCTGCTGTGATGGGCTGTCCACCAAATTTCACCTCAAGTACATGGTTACGGGCAATATCAGGTTTGTAGGTAGTATCACCCACTTTTAAACCGTAATTAGAGATGGTAGCGACGGCTGATATATATGGAGCGTCTATAATGTCTGGCAACGCAACAGGAGGGGCCTCGTTTTTAACGATCTTCAGATAGATTACCCGGTTTTCCTTCACATTTGTTCCGGCATCAGGGTCTTGTTCAACAACAGTTCCCGGCGCTTCATCGGCCACATAAACTGAATCAATGCTCACGCCAAAATTCTGATCTTTTAAGGTGCTTAATGCTTTGTCTATCGGCATACCTGTAACTTTCGGAACTGGGATGCCAGAACCATGGCGGGTATAATAACCTAAACTATAAAAGGCTATTAAAACGACCACTATAACCGAACCAATGGCCAAAAGAATAGTATTACGAAAGGATTTTGTTTTTAAATATGCCCCAAAATTGCTCATTTGAATTTATAAGAATGTGCTATGCTTATTTAGCAAACATAGGATTTTTTATTTCGGATTTTTCGCTTTTGTTTGTTTTTTATGGAGCTCAAGAGGGCTTCGCCGTTTCGATTTTCAATTTCGGATTTATGATGTTCAAAGTAAATTCGAAATTGAAAATTCGAATTTCGAAATCAAACAAATATCTTTGACAACTATGCCACGTAAAAATATAGCCTTGTTAGCCGGAGGATTTACCGGTGAGTATGAAGTATCAATTAACAGCGCAAAAAACATCGCTGCTAATCTGGATGCGGAACAGTTTAATGTTTACACAATCTTAATTACCCGCGACAGGTGGTTCTATGAATCTGATAAAGAAAATATCGATATTGATAAAAACGATTTCAGTTTAACCCTTGCCGGGCAAAAAGTAAAGTTTGATTTCGCCTTCATCACCGTTCACGGCACACCCGGCGAAGATGGTAAACTACAGGGTTATTTTGATTTGGTTGGTATCCCGTATAATACCTGCGATGCTACCACGTCAGCCATCACCATGAATAAAGCCTATACCAAAGCCATTGTACAAGGCATACATGGGTTGCACATGGCCCGGTCCATACAATTATTCAAGAGCGGTATCCACGAAGCCTCCAATGTTGTATCATCTTTAAAATTCCCGCTTTTTATAAAGCCAAACAATGGCGGCAGCAGTGTGGGTATGAGCAAGGTGCAAAATGCCGCAGGGCTGCACGATGCCTTTGAAAGAGCTTTTAAAGAGGATGACCAAATATTGGTAGAGGAGTTTATTAAGGGGCGCGAGTTCAGTATCGGCATAGCCTGGCTTAAAGGAAAAATAACCGTTTTGCCAGCTACGGAGATCATCAGTTCAAAAGACTTTTTTGATTACGAGGCCAAATACACACCCGGAGTATCCAAAGAAATAACACCGGCTGACCTGAGCGCCAAACAAAATGAAACAATAGCCGATATTGTAACTGAAATTTACCTGAGGCTGAATTGTAAGGGAATGGTGAGGGTTGATTTTATTTTGCTGGAAGGCACGCAGGAGTTTTACTTTATCGAGATCAATATCACACCCGGACAATCAGCTAATAGCCTGGTACCACAGCAGGTGAGGGCGGCAGGGATGGATTTGGGTGAGTTTTATGGAGATCTGATAAAAGGTGGACTTCATTAATCCGCGCGCTTAGATCAAATAATGATCAATAATATTTGCCGGGATTTTATCGCCGTGCCTTTAAGCCATATAGAATATTAGTTGGCATGTAGCATTTAAAACATAACTCCCGTATTAACCATTAACTAACAGATTAGATCACTGTCAGTTAATAGTTAATTAAGCAAGACGGGGTGGGTGGGTTGTGCAATCTTGCTTTTTGTATGATGATAAACCAGGGATCAAATCAAATAATGCTCAATAATATCTGCCGGTATCTTAGTGCCTCGACCGGTTTGCATATCGATCATGGTATAATCAAACCAGCCGTCGCAGCAGATCTTGCCTGTGGCTTTATTGGTGATCACAAATTTAACCCGGCAGCCTTTTTCGTCAATGGTATCAATGCCTGTTTTAACGATGAAGGAATCGCTCATGGTTAAAGCGCGTTTATATTCAACATAAGCTATCCGCACTACCCAACCGAAGCCACGCTCCATAAATTTCTCCATCGCCATGCCATAGCAACGTTCCATCTGGTCGTAACGGGCCGCCAGCACATAATCAAAATATTTGCTGTTATGCACATGCTGGAACATATCGATATCATCCGGGCGAACGCGGAATTCGGTTTCAAAGGTGGAGTATTCAGGCATTTATTGAATTAGTGATTTAGTGAATGAGCGATTAAAAATATCAGCAAATTTATGAATTAACAATCTTCATCCATTTATTAAATTAGAAATTCAGTCATTCGCTAAATCACTCATTCACTAATTACTACATTCTCTTGTAATTATCCATTTATAAACTTACCTTTGCACCTCAATTAACAGAGTTATAAACGCTTTAATATTATTCAAGTGATATATTTAAGTAAAGAAGCAAAAACAGAGATTTTTGCAAAACATGGTAAAAGCGCTACCGACACTGGTACAGCCGAAGGACAGGTAGCATTATTTACCTACCGCATTGCACATTTAACCGGGCATTTGAAAAAGAACAAACATGATTTTTCAACCCAGTT